>SYDV01000092.1 GCA_005801395.1 Planctomycetia bacterium
CATCATTCGCTTGTGATTTTCCGGTAATGGGACGGAAGCGCGCTTTGCCTAACGGATTCGCCCAATCGATCTCAGCATATCCCAATTGTCCGCCGCCAATACCTTTCGCTATGGCTGGTTTATTCATATTACTGGAATGAACTAATAGTTCAGGTTTCCCATCACCGTTGATATCCGTCAAATCAGGCGATTCGCCATCGGCCACGTCAAAAATATTATGTTTTGCCCAATCACCCGCTTGCCCTTGCGGATTAACATACACCAAGGCCGGTTCACCTGGTAAGCCATAAACTAAAATATCCGACCACGTATCACCATTAAAATCATAGGTGTAACTGAGGAAATAATCCGAATAACCTTTTGCCGGATCGTAAGGCGTTTTGGTTGGGCCACCGGCATTAACACTGGGTGGAGTGAAATTAACTTTTTTGGAAAAATCAGGACCATACCAAATAAAACAACCAGCGGTCAGATCTTGATGTCCATCGTGATTGAAGTCGGCAAAGTTACAGCCTTCGGCGACGAACTCGGTGGTTAAGGTTTGCTTAACAAAGGCGACGTCTGCCGCAGGCAAAGGCAGGGCAAAGGAGGTCATCAAAAGCAGTTTCCAGGTCATACAAAGAATCCCTTGGGTGAGATGGTAGAAATACGGCATTAGTCAAAAACCGTTAACAGATATTTCCCACCCACAAAACAACTTTTGTGCTAGTAAATAGCTTTATTTATGCTGTGTTTTTGGATTATCGCCTCAATCTGTGCCTTTATTGCGACTCATTAAATCGGCCCGCCCAACATTGGCTTACACCTGCATGGAATTACTCGCTGATTGGTTTCAAACAGCACCGCGATCCTTCACCTCTATCACCCCATTTAATAAGCAATTCATCTTTATTCTGCAAACCGCCATTGCGCTTTGTAATCAGGCGCCAGTGGAATTATAAGTAAACTCGCGCGCATCATTTCAATCGGTATCGGACCACAACGCAAAACGGCATCGTTGAATTGTTTAATCGTCATTATTCCGTTAGACGTCATCGTCTTAGCTAGCGCACGTAATTGTAATCCACCAATCATGTAAGCGCATTGGTACAGTGGAGAGTAATCCCCGGCAATATAACGACGTACTTCACTCGTTGCTCCAAAGCGTTCATGACCAACACGATTGACCAAGAATTCGACCATTTGTGGCGGAGTCATTTCGCCAAGGTGAAATTTTAACGTGACAATGATGCGAGCGGCGCGGTGCATGCGCCAAAACAACATACCAATTTGGTCTTCTGGTGAACGCGCAAAACCTTGATCCCATAAGGCCATTTCCCAATAAAGCGCCCAGCCTTCGACAAAAAACGGAGTGCTAAATAGGCTACGATAAGAACGATAACGTTGTGCAAAATACGATTGCAGATGATGTCCTGGGATTAATTCATGTGCGGTCGTTAATCGTGTGAAATGGCGATTATTTCCGCGCATACTCATTAATTTATCTTCGTTACTCATGTCATCGCGCGCATAGGCAGCGAGCATATTCATGCCATCATAAGCCACATACGGCAGATGTTTTTGATCATCAGATGACACCATTGAAATGCGCCAGGTTTCTTCGCACAACGCAGGTACCGTCACTAAATCGCGATGCTTTATAAAAGCGATTGCCTCAGCTGCTTGCTCAGCAATATAATCGTCTTGTTTACCAGCAGGTACATGAAGCCCCTTCACTTTTGCCAATGCCGCATGCCACTCATCACCTAAATTCATGGCGCGAGCAGCATCGACCATGCGCGCTTCACACCAGGCAAATTCTCGCTCACCGATAGACAATAACTCTTGCGCCGAATACGGCATAAACTCAAGAGCTAAATCACGTTTCAAGCCATTGGCGCCTAAGGCTTCTCCGAGTAATGGATCGTTCGCCTCACCTTTAATCCCAGCGATATTTTCACGTAAATATTTGGCGTATCCCTCCAATGCCTTATCCGATTCTTCAAACGGCGATTTCACCCACCAACTAAAATCCGGTTTTGAACCGGCGTAAGATTCATACCTTGTTTTCAAAGCCCTACGCACGCCATCCACCGTCCGCGCTGCACGAAAAGCCAATAATGGTGTGAGAGATAACGGCGTTTGCTCAATATCCTCCTTCGCTCTATCTGAAGTTGTCGGTGAATCATTTTTCGCGTTATCTTTTTTCTTATCCAACCCTTTTTCTAAACGCTGACGCAATTTTTTAATTTGCTCGGGAATAACCGCCAAGGTTTTCGCTGAGGTCGCCGGATCCATTGGTAATATTCGCCAACGTGCCACTTCAAGTGATTCGACAATCGCACGAAATGGCAATAACTCAGCAATCTGTCTTAGACGTTCACGATCCTGGGCAATTTTACCCTGTTCGTATACCAAGCGTTCGCGCATTAATAACCAATCAATGCGTTCCTCTTGGTTTAGAGCATTAAAATCGGTCGCCATTAATGTGTTCTGCCAAGTCGATGCTAATTTTTCCATACGTGCGATACGCGTGTCCGACCAATGTAAATTATTAAACTGCGAAACCGTTTCGCGCTCAACGTCGTACATGCGAACCGTCTCAGCGAATTCAGCTTCACCTGCGGAAATCAATAAACAAAAAGCATTCAAAAGAATCGTAGCATTAACTAGGCTGGTAAGATGACTCATGTTTATGATTTCCTGCGAGTGAATCCGTGCGAAGCTCAATCAAATAAGCTTGCTGATGGCTTTTATCTTAGTTGCAGGAACCATCCAGTGCCACTTCGATGCTGATGACACTGAGTGTTTGCGTTGTCAAATCACTACCCAAACACTCCAAATCGTGAACTAAGCGCACCTTCTCAACGAAACGAAGAACGTTTCATGCGCCCTCATCATTTATCTCGCCGTTCTATTCACCTAATACCCCCATAAATCACCTCACCCATCAGCATGAGGGGAAATGCGACAATGAAAATTATAGTAACTTACTAGACTGAACTAAAGAACAGATTCCCTTGTTTGCTTTACCACCTTAACTGCCCAGAGTCACCAAATGTCCCCACTAAACTACGTCCTGGTCTTTGCCTCTTTACTAACACAGATGGCTCTGATCAATCTATTCGCATCAGAACAAGTCGTCTATAAAAAAGTCGGCGAAATTGATTTGACCCTCGACATTGAGAAACCCGCTGACTGGAAAGCTACCGATAAACGCCCTGCCATTGTGTTTTATTTTGGTGGAGGCTGGGTCAGCGGCACGCCAACCCAATTTCAAAAACAAAGCGAATACTTAGCCACGCGCGGCATGGTCGGTATCCGAGTTAAATATCGCACGATTCCGAAAGGTGATAAATTACCATTACTTTGTTGCGCCGATGCGAAATCGGCCATGCGTTATGTCCGCTCGCATGCCGCCGAACTCGGCATTGACCCCAATCGCATTGCCGCAGCTGGTGGATCCGCCGGTGGCCATCTCGCCTCATTCGCTACCATGGTCGAAGGCTTAGATGATGTTGCGGATGATAAATCCGTGTCTTGTAAAGGAAATGCGCTCGTATTATTCAATCCGGTTTTTAACAATGGGCCTGGTCAATGGGGTTATAATAAGGTTGGTGAACGCTATATGGAATTTTCACCGGCGCATCACATCACCAAAGACACGCCTCCCACCATCGTTTTCCTTGGTGATTCGGACGATCTCATCCCCGTCAGCGTGCTCAATGATTTTGCTGAGGGAATGAAAAAAGTCGGCGTCCGTTGTGACCCGCACGTGTATAAGGACGCTAAACATGGGTTCTTTAATAAAGATCCACACTTCACGTTGACGCTCATTGAAGCGGATAAATTTCTGACTTCACTTGGTTGGCTCACTGGTGAACCGACGATTAAAGCACCGTAAATCACAGCAATATAGCGAGTGTCGTTGGGATCTGAAAGCGCCAGAAAAGCACAAGACTCGCAAAAAAATCAACTGGCACTAGGTTGTTCGCCTCACCACGAATACCACAACCCAGAACGCCGCCCATGACCGCCTCGACGACTCGTTTAACACTGATTCGCCCCGATGATTGGCACCTGCACCTACGTGATGGCGACATGCTCGCCTCCGTGCTTCCAGACACGGTGCGGCGTTTCGCACGCGCTATCGTCATGCCAAATCTTAAAGCGCACATTACCACCACCGAATTAGCGGCCGCTTATCGCGAACGCATTTTATCCGCTGTTCTGCATGGTCTATTTTTTGAACCACTGATGACCCTTTATCTGACCGAAGGAACCACCCCAGCGGAAATCACCAAGGCTAAGGCTAGCGGTTTCGTGCATGCGGTAAAATATTATCCCGCCCACGCGACCACGAATTCCGCTCATGGTGTGACTGATATTAAAAGCAGTTATCCGATCTTTGCTGCCATGGAGAAAGTCGGACTGCCGTTGTTGCTGCATGGCGAAGTCACCAGTTCTGATATTGATATATTCGACCGCGAAGCGGTTTTTATTAATCGGCATTTAATACCACTCGTACGCGATTTTCCTGGTCTGCGAATTGTAATGGAACACATCACCACGAGCGCCGCTGCAACGTTTGTTAGTCAAGCTTCGAATAATGTCGCCGCAACCATTACAGCTCACCACTTGCTGATGAATCGCAATGCCTTGTTTGAAGGTGGCATCCGACCACATCATTATTGTTTACCAATCCTTAAACGAGAACCCCATCGTCTGGCACTGGTCGCAGCGGCCACTGGTGGCAGTAAAAAATTCTTTTTAGGCACCGACAGCGCACCCCACCCACGCCACGCCAAAGAATCCGCCTGCGGTTGCGCCGGAATGTATACCGCGCACGCCGCCATTGAATTATATGCCGAAGTATTTGAACAAGCCAACGCGCTCAATCGCCTAGAAGCCTTCGCCAGTTTCCACGGCCCAGACTTTTACCAATTACCACGCAATCGCGACACCATCACCCTAGAAAAAACTAGTTGGGTCGTACCTGATGAAGTCCCCTTCGGCAAAGAAATGGGAGTCCCATTACGCGCAGGAAAAACTGTTGCCTGGAAATTAGTCGAGTAAAAAGACCTTGAGACGTGATCTTTATTTCCTTTATTCAGGACACTCAAATATCGCAAGTTCGCTGACCGAAAAACGATCTGCTTAAGGCATCTTCTTCAGTTTCAAATCCTTCACTTGCAGCTTCATCGCCTTCCCGGCGTGCAGCTGGAAGGCAATGATGCCCTCTTTCGCCGCCTGCTTTTCGCTTTCATCAGTAGCTTCGGACATCAGTACATCGTTGATGGTGATGCGGATACGGTTGCCAGTGGCTTCGACCCGGTACTGCTTCCATTCGCCGCGACCGTTCACCTTGGTGAAGAGATCCTTGGCTTCGGCAAATTTCTCGGTGGCGATGCGCGTCTTACCGTCACCAACGCGGGTGCGTTCACCGGCGAGCGCCAGCACGTCACGCCCGGTGCCTTCACTGTAAAGCATGCCGTTGCGGTTTTTTCCGCCCTGTTCGATGTTCGCTTGGTAACCGGTGACTTGAAATTCACCGCGATCAACTGAGCGGAACTGGAAACCAGAGTTGCCCTCGTCGCTGACGATGCGGTAACTGAATTCCATGGTGAAATCGCTGACTGTGCCGCCGCGCCAGATCAGAAACGTGTTCTTCTTCAGTCCCGCATCCGCCGGAATTTCCCCGGTGATGGCGCCGTCTTCGACGCGCCAGAATCGTTGATCGCCGTCCCAACCGGTCAGCGAGGCGCCATCGAACAAGGTCTGCGATTCAGCCGCCGAGACACCCAGGAACGTACATGCGAGGAGCAGGATTCGTAACGTCATTTGGGCTCCGTTTTGAATTCGAGGGTATCGAGATTGAACCTAAATCCGGCAATAGCCCCTCACGACGCACGTTGTTCGGTCGGTCAGAATGACGCAGATTGTTGAGCGGGAATGATGTCTATCCGGTTTTGGGCGTGATGGTGCTAAAGCAGGAGGAAAATATTTTTCTCAGG
>SYDV01000093.1 GCA_005801395.1 Planctomycetia bacterium
AACGCCACTGATGAAACAGCTTAAAAAAGGAAGCCTGACGAAGCCCGCGCCCACTCTAAATCAGACGATCAAACCAATGGCGACCAGTTTCACGGGCGACGTGCAACGCCAAATTAAACGCATCTAAATCGGGAAAGTCACAGCGCCGAGCGAGATGCGTGCGTTGAGGAATTTCAGTGGGCAAGCTACTGACAGCTTTACCAGCTGAAAGACGCATGCGGGCCTCAGCAAATCGTAGAATGCGCAGGCTTTTAATCAGTGCCTCAACGCCCTCAATCGGGATGCGACCGAGTTCCCCCAATCGCGTCAACATAGCTTCCGTCGCGCAACCAATAGGTAGCTGCTTCGGATCCAAACCGAGGCATAAGAATTGCGCAATGAATTCATGATCGACGTAGCCACCCCAACCGCGTTTAACGTGATCTCGACCTTGGACACTTTCTTCCAAGCGTCTGCGCATAGCCCGCACTTCCCCACGTGCTTGGTCATCAACCGGCTGAGTAAAGGCCGCATTACGTATAAGAATAATCGCTTCCTCCGCTAAGTGCGGATCACCAGCCAAATAGGACACCCGCAACATCGCCATGCGTTCCCACATATCGCGCCGAGCCGACCAATAATGGCCAAGGGCTTCGGTATTCGCTACCATTGGACCACCGTCACCCCATGGCCGTAAGCGTGGATCAATTTCATAAATACGCGCATCATGCATCACGCGAATAAACTCTTGTGCGACTCGCAACCAAAAAGTGTCACCGTCGTAATTTGCTTTTGGACATTGTCCGCCAGGGTCTGATACAAATATAATATCCATATCACTGGCATACGTTAATTCTTTAGAACCGAGTTTTCCTAACGCCAACACGGCAAACCGCGTTGGGCGTTTCTTTTCAATAGGAATCCCCCATTCACGGGCGCGGTCAGCAATAATGCGTGGTAATAATGCCTGGAATACCGCTGCGGCGGTCGCGGTTAATTGTTCACCAACAGCGTTCTGGGACATGCCTTCCAAATCATGCATCGCCACAGCCGCCGTTTCTCGTGCAACCATGAATGCCAATGGTTCCCCTGCGCTTACCAAGCCCGTAATTAATGAACGTGCCTCCAAAGCTAATACCGCAGTTGAGCGTAAACGCTTATTTAACGTATCGATGACTTCATCGGGCAACCCAGGGAAATCATGCAGCAAAGTCACGAGAAAATTGGACCAACCAGCGAGGTCGGCAAACATGGTCAAAATATCCGCGCGGGTACCTAATAAATCATAAAAAATCGCCCGGCCACCTACTGCCTCCACGATGCGGACAAAATTTTCTAACGCTTTATCTGGGTGCGGACTTTGACTAATAAGATGCAGTAATAACGGCAATATTTTAATTAAACTGCGTTCCGTACGACTGCGACTTAACACAAAAAATGGTTCTGACGCTAACTGACGCAAAAACACACAGGCTTGTTTATGGTTTTGTAATCCCGCCTTAGATAAATAAATACCAGCTAAGCGCTCGTCGGCCTCCCCTTGCACGACCAACGCCATCATTGCGTCTTCTTCTTGGGTCGAGGTCAAAAAATGTCGCGCAACAATTTCGCGGACTTGTGTACGCACCCGCCGATGCTTGCGATCAAAAAGCTCCAATGCCTGCGGTCCATGAAAACCACAGCGATGTGCTAATGAGAGGCGACGATCGTCGGCCGCTGGCAGATCATGTTCTTGGCGATCATCCCACATTTGCAGGCGATGCTCAACCGTACGCAACCAAATATAATGCTCTTCTAACAAGCGCGCGTCAGGCCCAGGAATTAAGCCGCGATCCGTCAGTTTATGCAACGTCGGCAACGTTGCGCGATTACGTAATTCCGGTAAACGACTGCCATAAGCGAGTTGAAAATACTGCACCAAAAATTCGATGTCGCGAATGCCGCCTGCACCTGTTTTTACATTTGATTCTTGCGCCCGTTCTTCAATACGACGACGCATACTGCGCGCTTCATCTAAGGTTTCCCATTCTGGATCTTGTGGGTAAACCCATGGCCGCAATTCATCTATCATTTTCTGTCCCAACGCCAAATAACCCGCTATTGGACGGGCCTTAATCATCGCCTGGCGTTCCCATGGACGACCAACGCTATAATAATAATCTAAGGTTTCACGTTGACCCAATACCAATTCGCCACGGTCACCTTCTGGTCGCAACCGCATATCAACACGAAAAAGCTGGCCATCATCGGATGGATTCTCTAATATTTTTATTAACTCTTGACCTAATCGTTGATGATAATCGTGATAATCTTCGGGCGGCTCATCGAATTGCTGGTAAACAAATATTAGATCAATATCACTACTGTAATTTAGTTCGCGTGCGCCGTGCTTACCCATTGCCAAAATCGAGAATGCGCGTTGGTCTGCGGGCAATGCGCCAATCGTTTCATAACGATTTTTCACCACGTTTTCCGCCATCGCGTACGCCGATTGCACCAGCACATCGACCACGTCGGATAATTCGACGACCAAAGCTTCGAAAGTTATTGCGCCAGCAATATCACCTAAGATCAAACGTAAAAAATGACGGTGCTTAAAGCGCCCTAACGTGCGACGTCGCTGATTAAAATCATTATCCGCTTGTTCTTCCAGTAAACTTTTGGCTAACAATTGTTGGCCCCATACTTGGCGGTAATGTCCCTCACGAACGATATCAACAAAATCCCCAGGATGACGACAGGCCACTTGAAAGGCGTAGCGACTGGCATGCCCTAGGCGCAATAATAAATCCAAACTCGTGGGATCTTTTTGCCAGACCTCTAACATCAATTCCGGATCCACGCACGAAGCCAAAAAGCTTCGGAGATCTGCCGGCACACGGGTTATTACGTTGGTTTCGTCGGGGCGGCTAGCTTGATAATGATGCGCAAATGACAGCGTGGTCCCTGCCAAATCACCATACACTTTCGCTAAGCGTTCCTGCCAAGTCTGGTCTTGCATTGCACGAGTAGCCTGCGCGCGGATTGCGGGATGAGAAGGGCAGATGTGCTTTGGCCTGACTGACAGCGTGCAACGAGCATCTGGTCACCCGTGCGTTGCCTCTTGCCTCACTCGACTCCAGCACGTCTCATGTCGACATGTTCACCGGTATCATTGAGCACCTCACCACAATAACTGCCATTGAGCATGGTCACCAAGGCACGGTGTTAACGCTCGATCTTGGTCCGCTCAGCGGCGATGCGAAATTAGGTGACAGCATCGCCATTAATGGGATCTGCCTGACCATCGCGACGCTGAGTGGAACCACAGCGCGCTTTGATGTGAGCTTAGAAACCAAGCGCAAAACAACGATTGCGGGTTGGCAGATTGGACGTCGGATTAATATGGAACGCGCACTGACCTTTGGCCAACGATTGGGTGGTCATTTAGTCAGTGGCCATGTTGATGGTGTTGGCCGTTTATTAGATCGCCGCCGCGATGGTGACAGCGAACGTTTCACCTTCGTCCTGCCTGATGACAAATCCGTGCGCGTGGTTGAAAAAGGTTCGATTACCATTGATGGCATTAGCCTAACGACTTGGGACTGCACTGGCGCTTGCTGCTCCATCGCCGTTATTCCGCACACTCTCAACCAAACCACTCTTGGCGGTCTACGTCCAGGCGTTCCCGTTAATATGGAAATGGATTTGATTGGGCGGTGGGTGGAGACGATGATGCCTGGGAAGGTGAATTAAATGGGCCCATACCAATGTCCGGAGGTCGTTTTTTTTGAGTCCGGAAGTCTTTTTGTGTCCGGAAGTCTTTTTGAGTCCGGAAGTCTTTTTGAGTCCGGAAGTCCGGAAGTCCGGAAGTCCGGAAGTCC
>SYDV01000094.1 GCA_005801395.1 Planctomycetia bacterium
CATCCACAAGCACCAGCAGCCACGTGGTCATTACTAACGCGTGCTGATGAAAAAGCGGTCTTATTGGCCATAGCTCGCCTACGTTTATCACTGGAAAAAGCCGTCGATAGCGACGAACCCAGCGCTTTAGCTAGTGGTTTATTATTGCTCGCAAGCGAAGTCGCCTCGTGGCTTACCGCTGGTAACCAGGATCACGACGCACGTGTCTTGTGTGCGGATGCCACGATTTCTGCCAGTCGTTTAGTTTTAGTACGCGCAGCTCGCCATAGTTTGGGCGAAGGTTTACGATTAATGGGTCTACGCGCACCTGAGCGTATGTAATCCCATCTTTTTCCGTTTGGACCTACCTGATAGGTTACATTATTTATGGTTACTCAGCTGCCTGTGCTGTTTCCAGCCATTACTCAAATGGGACATGTCCGCTTCAATTAAGCCAAATTGGTCACGAATGGCTGCTACTTCATCATAGCCTACCGCAACATCACACGGTTGATGAGCGTCACTGCTTAGTACGACTTTCACGCCACGGCGCGCAGCAATGGCCCAAAATGGTTCCCAGGGATATGCTGGTCGTTGCCCTTCACGACTGTTCACCCACGGTTTGCGAAAACCATAACTGTTGATTTCCAGAGGGATTTGCAAAGCCACCGAAGCAGCACAAATTTCATCAGCACAAGCGGCCAAGTCTTCATTCCAATCAGACCATGACGTGCCAACGATATCAGGATGAGTGACGAAGGCGAATAAACCCGATTCCATGGTTTGAATGGTATAGGCAGCGTAGGCGCGTAATCGTTCAGCTGAGTTCAACTGGCCAAATGACGGCACCCAACGCGCACCGACCGGCGTATAATGACAGCCAGCTATGAGGTAATGATATCCGCGACGGCCTAATATTTCGTCATGGTACCAACTATGCAGGTCGGTTCGGTATTCACACTCTAAGCCAATGAGGATCTTTAATGACGGTTCGGCAATACGAGCATCGTTAACGGCGGCTTCGTATTCATCCATTTGCGACATGGACATGCGCATGTCCGCCCATTTACCATCCGGCAAAGGAGTGTGATCTGAAAAACCTAGGATAGATATACCTGCAGCCACGGCCTCACGCGCATATTCGACACAGTCTCCGGTCGCATGCTCACAACGAAAGGTGTGGGTGTGATAATTGGCTACAAATGGCATGGGTTACACCCTAGAAGCGCTGCCACCAGCGCCAGTGGTAAGCGCGCGACATTCAGTCATAAATAAGACAAACGGACATAACCTGACACGCATCACGCTCTCAGGTGACTCCTGGCGGTCTGCTCATTGCGCCACTTAGGGAAATCACCTAAAGAATAACCCCGTAAGATTGCTGATTCTCATTTAGCCACCCCTCTTGGACGGAACTGCCCTCGTGTCGCCGTACGAACATCTGTTGCTTGGTCAAATTTTGACAGTGCAGATCCGCTTGCCCGCTGCGGCGCTGGAAGCCGCTCTCAAACAACAAGATGCTGATGAACGTGAACGCGATCACGCGCGAAAACTGGGCGAAATTTTAATTAAGCGGCGATTAGCTTCCCTAGAACAAATTAACGCGGCCTTACACTATCAACGGGATCAATTTTCGCTCGCCTTAGTTGGCCCCTACCGCATGGAATCCATGCTTGGTCGTGGCGGTACGGGAACCGTCTACCGCGCTGTGCAATTAGGTGATCGTCGCGAAGGACATGCTGTTGCCTTAAAATTACTCTCGCAGAATAAATCCGGTGACGTCGAATCTCTTGCCCGGTTCCAACGCGAAGCGCAAGCTGGTCTAGCGCTCGATCATCCCGCCATCGTTCGAACATTGGATTTCGGAACGACACGCGATGCCTATTATTTGGTCTACCCTTTAATGACTGGCGGCACGCTCTCTGATCGGGTGCGCATTCATGGACCCATGTTGGAAATCGAAGTGTTAGAATTGGCAGTCACCATGCTGCAAGCACTCGACTATGCCAGCGCTCGCGGCCTTGTGCACCGCGATATTAAACCTGCCAATATTTTATATAACGAACACGACCGTCCTCATCTCGCGGATTTAGGTCTCGCACAATTAATAACCTCCGCGAAAGATGGCGGACCATCTGATCGCACCGCTGGCACCCCGGCATTTATTGCTCCAGAACAAGCATTAGGACAGGAGCGTAATGATGTGCGCTCTGATCTTTATAGTTTAGGTGCGACGTTATTCTTTGCGCTAAGCGGAGCCCCTCCCTTCGCTGAAAAACGCTCGGTTGATGCCATTAATCGCCACCTTAATGATGCCCCCCCTGCGTTAGTTAAATTAGGTATCAGTGCGCACACAACTGCGGTTGTGCGTAAACTCATGGCGAAACGAGTTGAGGATCGCTATGCGACGCCAGCAGAAGCCACTGCAGATGTGCGACGTGTACAAGCCGGTGAGCGTCCGGTGGCAATGGCCTTATCGCCCGAACAAGCGTATGCTCCACTCAAAGTAAATGTGCAACGACGTGGTGATGAAGCGGGAACTGATCAAATCGCGAAGCCAAATGCCGAAACAAAAACCACGGAAAATAATGGTCATCGCTTAACTACTCAAATGGGAAAAGCCGCCGCCAAAGTGTTAGAACCATCGACGAACAA
>SYDV01000095.1 GCA_005801395.1 Planctomycetia bacterium
ACGTGTCTTTATGACCGACTCTCGACTCGGGAAATGATTCACCCAAACAGGGAACCAAAGAAGCAGCGGATTTTTTACGTAACATACGTGCAATATCATGCTTATCACGGCGTTGCCAAGATTCCTAATGCCGGATTTAGGGTTAATGCTAATGGAGTGGTGGTGATATTTTTTCAGTCATCTCATAATGAGAGCAATCCCGAGTCATCTCAGCCGGAATAATCCATTAACATGGATGACCGGAGCACCGGAGGAGAAAGAGAAGCCAGTTGGAAAGCGCGTTTTTTTTGAGTCTTTCACTCATTTCTGTGTTTTTTCGTCTCCGGTGCTCCGGTCCTCCATGTTAATCTTCTTTTGATTACGGCAATTATGACCCGGAATTGATATGAACGCTAGTAACGCTCATAAAATAAACGGAGGTTAAGTGATTGGTTGGACTTTCACCAACGTTTGTTTAGGACATCCGTATCATTTGTAACCTTTTACGATGACCGCAAAACGCTCATATGGATACTGCCATGAAAATGACATCATTACTCGCGGCGTGCTTAACCGCATTTTTCACCACCGTTTTGCAAGCCGAAACGTTGGTAGAAAAAGCCCCGACGACGGTCATTTGCGAACCGACAACCCTGATCGTGGCCACGCCATTTAATAAAACGGCACCAGCAACGCGCAAAGGCGATATTAATGGTTGGAAGGCAGCCATTGGTGAATGGTTAGTAAGTGATTCTGCGCTCACAGGAAATGAATTAGCGGAAGATAATCATCACACGTCCTGTACGTATGCCGTCAAATCAACCGATATGATTATTACCGGAGAATTCCGTCTAGGCGCGGCAGAATTTATCGCCTTTGGTTGTCGTGATAGTGTGCCACCAAATAATCATCTAGCGCGTACGTACATTAATAAGAGTGGTATTTGGATTCAGCACATGGAGGGTATCGCTAAAACGACAAAAGCAAAAAAAGTATCTGAGGTAAAGACGCCTATTGATGTGAATGCTTGGTATAAGCTTCGTATTGAAATAAGTGGCGATCATTATCGCGCCCAAGTGAATGACCAAGTGGTTGAAGGGCGCCATGCGCGCTTCGCTGATGAAAAAGGTCTCGTCGCATTAATTGTCAAAGGACAAGGGGGGCAATTTCGCAATGTGACGCTGTGGCAAGGTAAACCAAAATAATATTCCGTAATTTATAGCCTAAATCTTTTATCAAGGTAAGTTAGGTATTATTTACGGTTATGACGTGACGGCACGAAGAGTGACTAAGAACAAGCAGAAAAGGACGCAGCGATGAAAATTCAGGCTCTCATCTGTATGTGGTTTTGTGGCGTGTTGGCCGCAGCTGATTTTCATATTTATGCTCCCAGCCCAACGGCGAGTACGTTGTGGGTTATTAAGGCCCAAGAGCAGGGGGAGATGTTATCCTTGCAGGTTGTAGAAAAGACCGCGTTAGGTTTTGCTGGGCGTGCCATTGTCGCACATCCGCAGCAGCCCTGGGTATACGTAGCTGCTCCACCTGGGAAAGAAAAAGAAACGATTAAAACCGCGCTTATTCGATTAAAAGCTGACGGCAGCGTCGCTCTCGTTGAGCCCCAGGCGAATAGTAATGGGGCGGGATATCTTAGTCTCGATCATCAGCACCGATTCCTTTTAGGATCTGATTATGGAGCGGGTGAAGTGAGTGTTTATTCGCTTGATGAAAAAGGACAGGTTGGGAAAAGGGTATCCTATGAAAAAATGCCAAATCCCTATTCGCATGCCATTCTGACCTCGCCAGATAATGCCTTTGTCTACATTCCATTTGTCAAAGAGCACAATGCTTTATTGCAATATCGTTTTGATGCCAACACGGGTTCGTTGACCGCGTTGACGCCACATAATGTTATGCCGCCAGCGGGTACGGGACCTCGGCACATCGTTTACCATCCAACGTTACCTTTGGTCTATTTTAGTAATGAACAGCACCTCGGATTATCTCTTTATCGCCGTGCTGAGGACGGAACTTTATCTATTGTACAAGTATGTGATGCGTTGTCAGCGAACGAAAAAGTGGATGGAATGACAGCTTCAGATATTGTCATAACACCGGACGGAAAATTTATTTTCACGGGTATTCGTGGCGGAAAAAATGACTTTGATAAAGTCGCACGCTATCAATTAGCGGCTGATGGTACTGCTAAATTATTAGGATTGACGCCAGCTGATAAAACACCATGGGGATTCACACTTTCTCCTGATGGTCGTTATCTCATGGTCACGGCATCTGTGGGTGGTACGTTAACGGTTTATCGCATCGGTAACGATGGGACTTTGACTAAAGCCGCTGCGGTGGCCTGTGATAAAGGTATGGTTGATGTGGTGTGTCGACCTGCTTTTTGAGGCGAGGAACAGCGGTAATTAGTGAAGAATCTGAACGAGGTCTGGTTAGACTTTTCTTGAACCACGTTCAAACTCATCCGACATGCATGCGAACCGGTGGAATCAATCGCGGTTATTAAGGCAATATCTGGTAAGCGCCCTGTTCATTGGTGGCGTATTCCCAGTCGTGAGTAGTCATCTTTTTGGCGGTGAAAAAGATCCGATCTATTTGAATGTTAATCCGTCAGTGGTTGCAGAATTTGATAATGAATGGTGTAGTGAAAGTTCCTGGGAAACCTGGTCAAGGGCGACAGGAAATTGGAATGGTGGTAGAATTTGGCTCAGCGACCGTGGCTTTACCCTGCAACCGATCGTAACCAGCGAAGTTTCGCGCGTGATGACCGGAGAGATTCCAGGCGAGTCTCGTGATACGGTGCGCCATCTTGCCGATTTATATGTCACGTGGAATTTAGATGTCGCTCTGGGTTGGTCTGGCGCCACCGTTGGCGCCCATGGTCAATGGTCGGATGGTGATGACGCATCTGCTGCGACGGGTGATTTACAAGGATGGTCAAATATTTCCACTGACCGTGATTTGCGTCAGGTATCCGAGTTTTGGTTTGAACAGGGTGTGGGTCAACGTCCAGGGAGTAAAGATCAACCCCTGATTCGAGTTAAGATGGGAAAAATTGATGCCAATACGGAATATGATTATTTACCAATCACCGATCAATTTATCAATTCGTCGGCTGGGGCCTCACCAACTATTTATGGGTTTCCTTCGTTTCCTGATCCCGCTATGGGCATTCATTTAGGATTAAGTCCAACGTCCTGGTTATCAGTCACTGCGGGATATATGGATGGTTCAGGTTTAGAAAACAGTTCTACCGGCAACGCCGGTGTGACTCCGTTGTTTAAGTACGGCATGGATGAGCATAAATTTTATATCGGACAAGTGCGTGGTGAATGGCCTGCGGAAACTTTTTTAGGATTAGGAGCCGGTCTGATACAGGTCGGCGCATGGTATCACAGCGGGCCACTGTCGCGTCTAAATGGTAGTACAGCTGATGGCACCGGTGGATTTTTTGCTCAGGGACAAGTCGAACTTTGGCGTGGTCAGGATGGCCGCTCTGCAGCAATATTCGTGCAATGGGGTAATGCTGACGATGCCATTAATCCAATTGCTTGGCATCAAGCGGCTGGTTTTTATTGGACAGGGATGCCATGGAAGCAGACGGATGGCGCTGGAATTTATTGGTCCGATGTATCGCTGAGTTCTGATCCGAGTTTGGGATATGAAACGCATCATGAAACCGCTTTAGAAATCGTGTATGATTGCCGAATTTTTGGTTGGTGGTTACTTAAAGGCGATGTCCAATATCTCATCGACCCTGGCGGTAGTAGCCAGGGGGGAGATGCATGGATTGTAGCGCTGCGCTCGGAATTAAGCTTATAGAACATGAGGTTAGTCGTTTCGCCGCATAAATGGAAGCGTTAGCACCTAAGCGACGCCTACACTTGCGATAGTTTGTCGTCTGTTGCGATACATCATGGTTGGAAATATTTAATCATGAGCAATCTTCGTCGGGTATGGTGAAGACGTTATCATTTCGTTTACGTTCCATGTCCGCGCCTGATTTCGATGAGGTCGCAGCGTTAATTTTGGCTTCCACCAATGCCTGGTATGTGAGTCATGGGAAATTGCCGATATTCACGGGTGGCTCGGCCGCGACGCGTTTATTTCCCGAAGTCTACGAAGCGCTTGACCCAGGTTGCTGCGTGGTGGCAGAACATCTAATGAGTGGTCAAATAATGGGATCGTGTTTTTATCATCCGCGTCCAACCCACTTCGCCTTGGGTATCATGAATGTGCACCCCGTCCATTTTGGCGCTGGGGTGGCGCGGGAACTATTAAAACATATTACTAATATCGCCGATGTTGCCGGAAAACCTCTCCGATTAGTTTCTAGTGCTCAGAATTTAGATTCATTTTCACTTTATACGCGAGCCGGATTTGTGCCGCGATGTACCTATCAAGATATGTATATTTCGGTTCCTGAGCAGGGATTATCGACCATAGCTCCGCCACGTAGTCAGCAGGTGCGCAACGCCGTACTATCCGATGTTCCTGCCATGGTGGCCTTGGAAAAAGCCATGAGTGGTATTGAGCGCGAAAAAGA
>SYDV01000096.1 GCA_005801395.1 Planctomycetia bacterium
GGTACAAATTGCGACTCCTGAAGATCAGGAAAGTCCGTCGACTGGTGACACGGTTGCGATCGCTAAATTAAAGACGGCTGATGAAGGCGCAAAAATTGCCAACCCGCAAGTCACCATTACGACTGAGCCGACGATTAAAGGCCCATCACCGAAACCCGCGCCAGCAGCAGCGCCAGGTGATAAAGTGCGTTTCACTTGTTCGTCGTGCGCGTTTAAGGCGCGTATTCCGGCCATGTATGCCGGCGAAAACATTCACTGTCCAAGTTGCAATGCGGTCCAATTAGTCTTACGAAGCGGACAATTAAGCCCTAACGCAACCGGTAATACGCAAATATTACAAGTGGTGCAAACGGCCGAAGCAGCGGGCTCGCCGGATGCGATTGCGACACCCACTCATACGCCAAGTCGTGGAGTGCCGATCTTAAAAGATGACACGCCGCCACCAGCACCATCAGTCGTTGTCAAGCCAGCAGTGGCTAATCCAACAGTGGCTAAACCTGCGGTCGCTAAACCAGTACCGCCAGCCTCAGCCGCTCCGGTAAAAGCCGCCGTTGCTATGCCAACCTTACCGCCGCCTGCTTTAACGGTTGCGCAACCAGCAGGTACCGCTGCGAAAGAAACGTCGATTGATGATTTATTGAATTTCGAAGATCCAGCAAAAGAAGTCGTTGAAAACAAAGATGATTGTAAATTTGGTAAAGTTGTGCGTCGCGGCAGTGATCGTTTAGCTGCAGTGAAAGCGAAGACGCCATTACCTGAGCCAACCAAACCGTCGGCCCCGAAACCGCTTACTGTTGATCAGGGTAAAAAAGACGAAGTAAAAGTGGATGAAGTAAAAGTTGATGGAACGATGGATGAGGCAAAAGACGATAAACCCGAAGTGATCAGTAAGCCCAGCAAGGGTACGGGAAAAGTAACGCGACCAACCCCTGTTCGCAGCGAAGCAAAAGCAATGGTGTCAGAGCCGACTCCGCAGCAAAAATCATCGAATACGTTAGTGATCGTCATCGCCGTCGCTGGCTTGCTGATCGTGGCAGCGGTCGGTGGTGGATTAGGTTATTTAATGCTGGAAGGCCAAAAACAAACGGCGGCCTTGCACGTAAGCTTAGATGAAATGAGAGACAGTCTTGCGAGCGCGAATGCAAAACTGGAAGCCACCAATGAAAAATTAAACAAAGCGGAATTGGACGCGAAATTAGCCAAAGAAGCGGCCGAATTAGCGCAGAAAAAATCAGATGAAGAAGCTGTCGCGCGCAAAGCTGCCGAAGCCGCTACGGCGGAATTGGAAGCCAAGTTAAAAGCGGCTGAGGAAAAGGCGGCGGCAGATAAAGCCGCTGCGGAAGAAAAAGCCGCCGCCGATAAAGCTGCAGCGGTAAAAGCCGCGGCTGAAAAACCAGCGCCGGTAGAAGCGCCAAAAGTGACTCCATAAGCGAACAGAGTAACTTCGGTGATTAAAGGGTAAAAAACACCTGCGAGTAATTACTCGCAGGTGTTTTGGTATCAGGCATATTTAAATATAAGTGTTTTTCATTTCAGAGATCTTAATTAGCAGATGTAAATCGTTTGCGATATGCCAAAGGAGCTAATCCCGTTTGTCTGGTAAATATTCGAGTAAAATGGCTTTGATCGTAAAATCCGGTATCTAGGGCAACTGCGCCAACGGCTAATGACGTGCACTCTAATAAATAACGAGCCATTAGGACGCGAACTTTTTGTATGTAGGCACTGGGCGTAAGGTGGAGCAGCCGTTGAAATTCGCGTTGTAATTGACTGCATGATAAATTGGTGCGTTGTGCTAAATCGCGGATGTTCTGTGGTTTGGCGTAATGTTTGGTGACGTAATTAAGTGCGGGAGCCAAACGTGCGTAGTCAGCATGTTGTGCCCCGTGGTGATGGGCAGGTCGTAAAACACCAGCTAAACCGACGATTTGCCGTTTTGACTCTTGTGCATTAGCATCAAAGAGCGGGATTTTGCTCGAACGGTACCACACGGGGACGCCATCGGCGCCTGTAACTAGCCATAGACGATCAATAAGTGGCTGTCTACTTTGGAAAACTTGCTGATCTTCAGCAATATACTGCATCGCTAAAACGGGCGGATGAAAGTCGCGATCATAACGACCAATCATATCTTCGGCTGCGCGGCAACCATGCAAACGCCACAACGCGGTATTGACGGCAATGAAGCGATGGTGGGTGTCTTTTACGAATAAAAAGGTGTCGGGCAAATGATCGAATAGCGAGAACGTTAAAGCAGCAGGAACCAGCGCGAGTACCGCCTGCGGATCGCAGGGGGGTATCATCGTTGGCAGGTGTTGTGGTGATGTATTTTTTTTGTGAGACTTCTGTGACCGACGGGTGCCCATGCGGCATTTGTACAAATAGATGCTGCGGTTGTCAAAGTCAGGAAAGCCGCGTCTGTTAGACTTGGTCACTATGCGAAAATCTTTTTATCTGCTAGTCGTACTCTTGATGATGGTTTCTATGTTGAATGGAAAGGTAGTCGCAGCAGCACAGACAACGGAAATTATCGACTATAACCGTGATGTGCGTCCAATTTTGTCAGAAAACTGTTTTCATTGTCATGGACAGGATGCAGCGGAGCGCAAAGCCAAATTACGTCTGGATACACCAGCTGGTGCCTTTGCCAAACGTGATGATGGCGCGGCCATTGTCCCAGGAAATCCATCAGCGAGTACCCTGTTCGCGCGCATGACGACCACGGATCAAGATGATTTGATGCCGCCGCCAGACAGCCATCGTACGGTGACGCCTGCACAAATTGACGTAGTACGTCGTTGGATATTGGCTGGAGCACCGTACGCGAATCATTGGGCATTTATAGCGCCGCCAATGAATGCGCAGCAAGCACCCAGCGTGAAAAATTCCACTTGGTCGCGTACGAGTATTGATTCGTTTATTGAAATCGGATTGCGATCCCAACAATTAACTCCGTCACCCGATGTATCAGCAGAACAATGGCAACGTCGCGTACATTTAGATGTGTTAGGTTTGCCCGTATCGCCAAAGCAGCGGGATTTATTTTTACAGGAGGTCGCTAGTCGAGGTGAAGCAGCGTATAGTGCAGAAGTTGAGCGCCTTTTCACTTCACCTCGATATGGCGAACGCATGGCGCAAACGTGGATGGATGTCGCGCGCTACGCAGACAGCCATGGATTTAATAATGACAGTACGCGCAGCATGTGGCGCTGGCGTGATTGGGTTATTGAGGCATTTCAGGCCAATATGCCTTACGATCAATTCCTTACCAAACAATTAGCTGGCGATTTATTGCCTCAAGCTACGGATGATGACCGCATTGCCACCGGGTTTAATCGCAATCACGTCATTAATTCGGAAGGTGGTATTATCGACGAAGAATATCGCGTTGAATATGTCGCGGATCGCGTGCGGACATTGGGTATGGCGTTTATGGGACTCACGCTGGAATGTGCCCGTTGTCATGATCATAAATATGATCCAATCACGCAGCGCGAATATTATCAGCTCTTCGCTTGTTTTAATAATGTCGATGAAGTTGGTGAAGATGGTCGCGTTGCGAATGCTCGTCCACTATGGCCATCGCCTACGCGACCACAGCGTTTGCAATTGTCAGCATTAGAAAAAGCTTTGGGTGAAGAATCGATTGCTATGGAGCGCAAATTAGCGAACGAAACGGAATGGAATTGGTCGGCGTTAAGTGATGTCTCGTCGACGGTAACGACTCCAGACCTAGCCGCAGTGGTGTTGGCAAAGCAAGACAAATCATTAATAAATGCCAAGTCACCGAAAGATATTATTAAGACAGATTCATCGGTAATGTTGATTTCTGATGCAGTCATGGGCACGATAATAAACGCAGGGGCACAAGGTTTCGAATTGCCAGCGAAAAGTATTGATTTGGTTAAAAGTTGGACATTTACCTCGTATCTGCGGTGGAATGGTGATGTCGGAACGGTATGGTCATCGATGAATTGGCGTACCTCTCCAGCAGCAGCCGGTTATGGGAGCGGAAATGAATTGCGTATTACGGCTGATGGGAAATTAGAATTTCGCCGCTCGCAGCGCTGGCCCGGTTATGCTATTCAAGTTTTAACTCATCAAACATTAACGCCGGGACTTTGGCATCATGTCGCGGTGAGTTGGAATGGTTCGCCTAGTGCCGCTGGTGTACGTATGGTTATTGATGGACAGGAAAAATCGTTGTCGGTGTTGCATGATGATATGCTCAATCAACCAGGTGGAACGGTCCGTATTGGCGCACGAACAGCGAATGAGGCGGAACCGCTTCGTGGTGAAATAGCTGACGTGCGTTGGTACACAGATGCCATCGATGTTCGCACCTTAGCGAAAATAAGCGATGCGGCAGTGGTTCGTTTAATCAGTCATCAACTAGATCCACGCCGTAAATCGTGGGCGCAAGCGCGAGTGTTGCGGGATAAAAGCGTAGAATTTTCTGCCCATGCGATGCGTTATCAGGCGTTAATCGCAGAGCAGGCAGCGTTGTATCGTGAAGTGCCAACTACAATGATTATGCAAGAAATGGCGGTCCCGCGCGTTACGCGAGTATTAATACGTGGCCAATATGATAATTTTGGCGTGGAGGTGACTCCTGACGTGCCTGCTGCTTTGGGTTTGCCGTGGCCGAGTTCGGTGCCACGTAATCGCTTGGGATTGGCTCAGTGGTTAACGGATCCTGCTCATCCGATGACCGCTCGTGTCGCCGTTAATCGTCTGTGGCAACAATTTTTTGGTACTGGTTTGGTGCAAACGCCGGAAGACTTTGGTTTGCAAGGGACAAATCCTTCGCATCCGGCTTTGCTTGATCATTTAGCGATGAATTTTATTAAAAGCGGTTGGGATATCCAGGCGATGCTGCGGTTAATGGTGTTGTCATCGACCTATCGTCAGACAGCCATGGTTACCTCGAATATTATGCAACGCGATCCTCAGCGATTGTGGTTATCTGCGTATCCGCGTCGTCGTTTGGCGGCAGAAGTAATTCGTGACCAAGCCTTAGCATTAAGTGGATTGTTAACCAGTCGCATTGGCGGTCCGAGTGTTTTTCCATATCAGCCGGAAGA
>SYDV01000097.1 GCA_005801395.1 Planctomycetia bacterium
TCGCTCAACCTCCGTGACAGATGCGTTTCAAACAGAGAACGCACAATCCTAATCTCACCCCGTTGGTCCAGCAGAAACCGGCGGGCGCTTGCGGCGCAACTCCACATTTCCCAACTGCCCACAAGCGGCCATGATGGAGCGGCCTTTGGTGATGCGGCGGCGGACGGGTAAGCCTTCTTCGCGTAACCAGGCGATGAACTGGACGATTTCGTCTTCTTCCGGCGCGCGCGTCAGAGGGGCGTTGCCTGGGTTATAGGGAATTAAATTGACCAATACGCGACCCAATGGTTTGCAAAAGGCGGCGACATCGGCGGCGTCTTGGCGGGCGTCGTTCATGCCGGGCATTAAACAATAATTAACTCCAAGAATAAAATTACGCCGTTGCGGATATGCTGCCAAAATGCGTTGTAATTCTGCGAGCGGAGTTTTGCGATTCACCGGCATCACGCGCGAACGTGCTTCATCATTCGCAGCGTTAAGGCTGATGGATAAATTCATCCGCTTCCAACCAAGCGCTTTTAATTTCTCTAATCCTTCTGCGTGACCAGAAGTGCAAATGGTGATTCGCTCTTGGCTGAAATGTAGGCCACGTTGATCAACTAATGCTTTGAGCGCTTGAATCACATGGTCCGCATTATCCAATGCTTCGCCCATGCCCATAAAAACAATATTGCGAATTTTCCATCCGAGCTTCGTTTGGACTGTCACTATTTCACTAACAATTTCTGCGGCAGTCAAATGACGAATAAGACCCATGCGTCCAGTTTCGCAAAACGTACATCCCATTTTGCAGCCGACTTGGCTGGATAAACATAAGGTGTAATCGACGTCACTCTGAGAGTCCGGAAGTCCGGAAGTCCGGGAGTCCGGAAGTCTTATATTATCAAGTTGTGGTACGGACTCCGCACGTAAAGAAAAACCCTCGTCCTCAAGACTTCCGGACTTCCGGACTTCCGAACTTCCGGACTCTCTGGCCAGACTTCCGGACTTCCGGACTCCCGGACTTCCAGACTCTCTGGCCATCCGCATCGGAATTCGCACGCATTCCACTTCATAACCATCGTGTGTTTTAAGAATCGCTTTAGCCGTGGTGCCAAATTCTCCGTCTTCTTCGACGACACGAACGATCTCTAATAAATCGGCTTTAAAATGTTGACGCCAAATTTTTTTGGACTCTTCCGCAATGGGAAATGCTTCCGGATCAAAGCGACCCTCGCGCATTACTATGGGATATAATTCTGGCGTGATACCGTGGCCCTTCGGTAACACAAACCGAGCGGCTTCTGAGAAGCGGTCACTGGTAAGCCCAAGAATGTCGATGCGTTCGGTCATTAAAATATGTCCGATAAAACTAAAAAGGCCCGGCCTACAAGCAGCCGGGCCAAACCAATTCAGGTCTCGTCTAATCCACGCGCCATCAGAATTTTACCGCTGCGTACCAGTTCGATAATGCCGAATGGTTTCAGCAAGCTAACAAAGGCATCGAGTTTATCCGTTTCACCGGCACAGCGCAAAATCATAGATTCAGCGCTATAATCGACGACTTTGGCTTTGAAGTTTTCTGCTACTTGGAGAATTTCCGTGCGATCTTTGAGCCCGGCTTTCATTTTCACCAAAGCGAGTTCGCTTTCGATGACAGCTTGTCCGGTATGATCAATGGCATGCACCACGTCGATTAATTTTTCCAATTGCTTGATGATTTGTTCCAGCGCATCGGGATCGCCTGAACAAGTAATGGTCATGCGCGAAAATTCACCCGGTTTGGTTCCATCTTCGGCATGCCACAACGCAGGCGACACCACCAATGATTCTAAATTGTAACCACGGCGTGCGAACACCATCGCGACCCGACACAGCACACCTGGCTTATTACGCACCAATAATGAAATGGTGTGTAATGGTTGAGTGACAATATCCGTAATAATATCGCGGCGAGGTGCTTTGCCTGGATCGAGTTCGAATTTAGCTCCACGTTGATCAGGATTGGTCGTTGTTGCTGTTGGAGGCATGGATGGAACCTTTTTGAGGGTCCGGAAGTCCGGGGGTCCGGAAGTCCAGAAGTCTTTATTTATGGTCCGGAAGTCCGGGAGTCCGGAAGTCCGGGAGTCTTTTTATTCGTAAGGGCAAAGAATTTGATGAAGTGCTAACTGGCTGTCTTGTCTCTCGACTTCCGGACTTCCGGACCACCGGACTTCCGGAAATCGACCGCCAGGTCGATCCTCAGGTCGATCCCGTTGGTTTTTCCATCTTAATTTTGGGTTTTTCAATAATCATACCCGTCAACGGCGCACCGGCGGGAATCATGGGGAAAACGTTATCGTCTTTGACGACTTCAGCTTCGACTAAACATGGGCCATCATTATAAGCCATCGCCCATTTAATGGCTTTATCAACGTCGCCAGCACGTTTCACCCGTTTACCTGGAACGCCGTAAGCAGCGGCCAATTTAATAAAGTCAGGATTACCTTCGAGGTCAGCGCCCGATAAGCGATTGTCGAAGAATAATTCTTGCCATTGGCGAATCATGCCAAGGTAACTGTTATTAATGATGAGAATTTTAACCGGAACTTTTTGTAACACCGCCGTTGATAATTCGCACAAGGTCATTTGGAAACCGCCATCACCAACGATACACCACGTTGGTTTTCCGGTCGCCATGGCGGCGCCGATCGCGGCGGGGAATCCGAAACCCATGGTTCCGGCGCCACCACTCGACAACCAATAACGATTCTTGGTGGTCAAACAAAATTGCGCTGCCCACATTTGATGCTGACCGACGTCGGTGGTCAAAATACAATCGCGGCCACCTAATTTGTCGAGGCGATCAAGCACGTATTGTGCACGTAAACCACCTTTTTTCGGGTACTTCAATGGGAATTGTTTGCGCCAGCCGTTGATTTCTTTCAACCACTCAGCGGTATCGAGTTTACCAACCAATGGCAGCAAGTCTTCGACCACCATTTTTGCATCGCCAGCTAAACTAACATCGGGACGAATGATTTTATTAAATTCGGCAACGTCGACATCGATGTGAATCTTGGTCGCTTCTTTGCAGAACTCACTGAGTTTTCCAGTAATGCGATCATCCCAACGTGCGCCAATGGCCATGATCATATCACAGCCAGAAACGGTTTTATTGGCATAAGCCGTACCGTGCATGCCTAACATGCCCTGATTCAGCGGATGATCTTCAGGACAGGCACCTTTGCCAAGCAACGTATTAACGATTGGCGCATTCAGCTTTTCCGCCAATTGCATAATTGCTTTGCCCGCGCCAGAAATCACCGCGCCGTGACCAACGTAAAGTACGGGTTTTTTGCTCTTAGAAATAATGGCAGCGGCTTTTTTAATTAATTCGCTGTCGGCACGGCCTGGGATATGATATCCAGGCAAGTGGACTTCATCGACCATAGGCGCAGTGCATGGGCCTTGGGTGATGTCTTTTGGTAAATCGATTAACACCGGACCTGGACGTCCGGTCGTTGCGATATGAAAAGCTTCTTTCATCACGCGCGGAATATCCGCTGCGTTCTTCACTAAATAACTGTGCTTAACCACAGGATAAGTAATTCCGGTCACGTCAGCTTCTTGGAAGGCGTCTTTACCCAACATCGGCGAAATGGTTTGGCCGGTGAGCACGATCATCGGCACGGAGTCCATCAATGCCGTTAATAAGCCGGTGACGCAATTAGTTGCGCCTGGTCCGGAAGTCACCAACACCACGCCGGGTTTGCCGGTGGCTCTGGCATAACCATCAGCCATGTGCGTGGCGCCCTGTTCATGACGAACGAGCACGAATTTAATTTTTGAATCCACGAGGGCATCGAAGATCGGCATCGCCGCGCCGCCGGAATAACCGTAAACCACTTCAACGCCTTCGCGTTCTAAGCATTGAATAATTTTATCGCCGCCGGAGGTAGTTTTCTGGAGCATGGATGGCCTCAAGACTAGGTCAGTTAGCGCAAAGAACGCTGATGACCGGGGAAATAGAACGCCGATTGAAGGTCGGGTTGCGCAAGATGCTGATCTGGACAAGAAAGTCTAGCATATTTTTAGTATGCCGCCTTCATCTCTTCTAATTTTTATTCAACTACGTGTATAGTTTTAGTCATTGTCTACGATCTTATCATTTGGAGTCGCATCATGTGACATAATGTACGTCGACGACCTACTCTATTAAAGCTAAGCGGCCTGAGAGCGGTAGAATGCTCACTCCTCGGTGTCGAACAGCCCTCATTTAAGACAACATCCTATGATTTGAAGGTGAATGGCTTTCAAAACGAGCCTTGAGATGACCCTTCGGCCTTAAAAAATCATTGTTGGCATTAAGTTACTCGCCATCACCACCCTAAATTGATCACGAAAGACACTTAGCTGACCGCCAATCAGATCAAAACTCACCGACTCGGATGAATCGGGGGCTTCGTACCTACGAGTCGCAAACCCAGTACTCACTTGCCCTCCCCCCACGTCCCAGAGATGGTTCCCGCCCGAAAGCGAGTTACCTCATGGCTGAAGCCGTTCTTAATCCCCGCATCCGTGGTTTTATCTGCCTCACTGCACATCCAACTGGTTGCGCAGCGAACGTAAAACGCCAAATCGACATCGCGACGAAAGGTGGACCCGGAAAAGGTATCGGTAATGCCCTGGTCATCGGATCGAGCGCCGGTTACGGCCTGTCATCGCTCATCACCTTAGCCTGGGGTCATGGAGCAAAAGTTTTGGGCGCGTGTTTTGAACGCCCTGGCAAAGATAATAAAGCCGGCTCAGGCGGATTTTATAATTTAGCCGAAGTCCACCGCGCAGCAAAAGCGAGCGGCAAAACAATTGAAACCATTAATGGCGACGCCTTTGCCCAAACCGGCAAGGATGCCGTGATCGCCGCATTAAAAGCCCGCTTCGGAAAATTGGATTGCATCGTCTACAGCGTTGCCACACCAAAACGCACCGACCCCGCAACCGGAATCACCTATACCAGTACGCTGAAACCAATTGGACCGGCATATAACAGTAAAACCGTCGACCTCGACACCGAAGTTATTAAACCCATCACCATTGCCCCAGCCGAAGAAGCCGACATCGAAGCCACCGTCAAAGTGATGGGTGGCGATGACTGGTTGCTGTGGATGCAAGCGCTCAAAGACGCCGACTTATTAGCCCCCAACTGCCGCGCCGTTGCCTATAGCTACATCGGACCCGCATTGACGCACGCCATTTACCGCGCTGGCACCATTGGTCGCGCCAAAGATCATTTAGAAGGCACTGCCAAAGTGATCACTGAAA
>SYDV01000098.1 GCA_005801395.1 Planctomycetia bacterium
GGCGAGCGCTGCGCCCGCGCATACTTCAGCAAAAGCACGTGCATGCCCATTGCCTGCTAAACCCATGAGTTCGAGACAAGCATTTTGACTTGGCAATTTAGTGCCACCACCAACGGTCCCGACAATTAAATTCGGCAACGTGACGGTCGCATATAAAGCACCATCGGCTTGCTCTTCAAAACGAGTTACGCCAACCGCCGCCTCAGAAACACAGGCGGCGTCTTGACCGCAGGCAATAAATAAGGCCGCTAAACCATTTGCGTAGTGACCTTGCACCCCAATTGTCCCGGTCAGCACACCGCCCATCGCCGACATGCGCCAATAATCGACCATTGATTTCGCCGTTGTATGGAGTCGGCGATGCAATAATTCCGCGGATAATACCACTTCGGCGGCAACTTTTTTCCCGCGCACCGTAGAAAATGATAAGGCAGAGGCTTTTTTATCCCCTGAAGCGTTCGCCTCAATAAACCAATAGGTCGGCTTCACCGGGGAACGCGCAATAATATCATCGCACACGGCTTGTGTCGCAATCGTCACCATATTCTGTCCGGCTGCATCGCCGGTCATGTAGGTAAATAAAAGATAGACGTGGTTACCTTCAACGGTGAGACGAATGTGTTCTAAACTGCCATGACTCGTGGTGGTGGCAGCGACCTTACGAAATTCGTCTTGTTGCTGTAAAACCCATAATAAAAATTTACCCGCCTCTACGACGGTCGCAAATGCAAACCCAGGTGAACGTGTAACGCCTTCAGCTAACATTAATGCCGTACAACCTCCAGCTTCGCTCATTAATTGCGCCCCGCGATGATAACTTGCGACCAATGCCGCTTCATGTGTGGCTAATGGCAACCAATAATCACCTTGCGCATTTAACCCATTAACCCGCAGTGGGCCTGCAAGTCCCACCGGTAATTTCACGGTGCCAATATAGTGTTCACAATTAGCCGCGAAAACTGCTGGGTCTTCGCTTTCACTCAATGGGCCGGGCTCACGTCCCAGTAACGTCCATCGCTTCGCGATGGTTTCGCTAGTTGCTAAACTACCCCCTAAATTTTCTCGTCTCGCGCCAGCTTTCGGCAAGAGTGCTTTTTCCATTTCGGCGATTGGACGATTACGCGTGAGATGCCCAACCATTTTAAGTAAAACGTCATAGTCATTTGCCATAATAAGACCTCACTTGAGCGCGCAGCGCGGGGTAATCAACTTTCGCATTATGTCGCCGATCCAACGGAATCGACATGGCGATGAAACGATCAATAGCAGCCCATGCAACAGCTGTTTGTAATTGAGCCAAAGGCTGGGCACCCGACTCAGCTTCATAGACCAATACTCGTTGCCCCGCATGTCCAAGCACCGCTACCTGACGAATACCAGCGATCGAAAGCGCAGCCGTTTCGACCGCAAATGGAAATAACTGACCACGATCGTCACAAATTCGAGCCGTACACCGTCCCAATAACCACAGTCGTCCACGCGCATCACGGTAGCCAGCATCACCCGTGCGATGCCAAATGCGACCTGCGACATGAATTTTTGTTTCGGCATCGCCTATTCCACTGAGATATCCTGGCAAGACATGATTCCCAGCAACGACAATTTCACCAATACTCTCGGCGGGTAATTGATGGGCGATAAATTCCGACTCGGTTAAAGAGGCTAACGAAGTGCCCCATTGATCCTTAAAAATAACCAGATCAATATTATTTACGACATTACCAGCTAACAAGCCTTTGCCTTCACGTTGCGCCGCTAAGTCATGCTCGTCCATGTCAGCATAGTCAATTTCCGCGATTGGTTCTGCTTCTGTTGATCCATACACTGCCACAACTCGTGCTTGCGGAGCAAGACGCTGTAAGCGCGCCAATAAATGTGGAAATACTGGTGCGCCGCCAGTAAATATTGCCTGCAACGGTGACAACGATCCCATTCCACTTTCGCAACTTTCTGCCAGACGCGTAAAAAACGCCGGTGAAGCCACCGCGCTACGCGGCTGATGATGAGCAATTTGTTGTAACACCGGTGCTGGGTTTATGGCCCCAGGGCGACGCATATCCGTATTTGGAATTAAAACGGATTGACCCGATGCCAAATTCGCCAGAGCAAATATCGGTAAGGTTGCAACATCCATGCTGCCTGCCAAATGATCTAAACTACTGGCCACCGCTTGGTGTTGCGCACGTAAAAATCCGTGACTGCGTACAGCACCTTTGGGTTCGCCCGTTGATCCCGAAGTAAAAGTAATCAGCGCTGGATGATGATCCTCAACTTTGAAAACGGACTCGTCCGGTGAAAAATTTTTCCATGTTTGCCATCGCCGAGCAAACCACGGGAAATCCGTGGACCACACACATGACTGTGGCCAGCGCACGGTTGGCACGGCCCAACGTAACACCTGGGCCATACCCGTACCGATGAAACCTTTTGGCGGTAATCGTGCGGCACATTGTGCCATAACCGCGCGACCAGCACTGGGATCTATTACCATCGCAATCGCACCAACACGCCACAAAGCGGCTAAAATAATATATAACGCGGCACTCATTGGCACATAAACTAATACGGAGTCACCGTGCGTTATTCCAGCAGAACGAAACATATGTGCCGCTTGCGCTGAGCGCGTAGCCAACTCAGCAAAGCTCATCGTCTCTTTGGCTTCAATTATTGCCGGGGCTTGTGGTCGCAATACGGCCTGCGCCAACACCAAATCAATCACATTCATAGCAGGCGACACCCATATAAGCTATAACGCCGCACGATCTGCGTTTCTTCCCCTAAATTGCGGGAGGTATTATCCTCATGCATTAAGGCATGAATAATGCGCTTCATACCTGCGGCATGTACGGCCTGTTGGCCACGTTCTAATAATA
>SYDV01000099.1 GCA_005801395.1 Planctomycetia bacterium
AGAGGTCACCGAGCACACATATAAATTACCTTTCCTTTCTCTGGGTGCTCGGTGACCTCTGTGGTTAATACGGTCTGAGAGAAGACTTAGCGTTGATTTTGTCCGCCCGAACGCGGACATATTCACACCACTGCCATAAGCGCCGAGAAGAAAAATCATTTGGTTTTTTTCTCAAACACTCGATTGAGTAAAACCGCAGCAATCAATAACACCCCGACTACAATAAAATTCAATTCTTCGCGATCCCAATACCAACCAACAAATTTACGTGTTTGATGGATAGCGAGAACACCTAACAGAGTGCCAAGGATGCGACCAGAACCACCAAAAATACTGGTACCACCTAATACGACGGCGGTAATCACGTCGAGTTCCAATCCTGTACCGATATCGGCTTTGGCCGTATTTCGGCGGGCAACATAAATGGCGGCAGCTAATCCGGCAACGGCACCAGCTAAGGCGTAAACCGCCACGGTTATTCGTGCGACTGGCAAACCAGAATATCGCGACGCTAACGGATTATGACCAATGGCATAAATAGACAGACCAAAAGGCGTCCGCGCTAACGCAATGGCAAACAATAAGGCCAAGACGGCAAAAATAAGACCGGGAATAGGTACACCACCAAAAGTCCCGGTGCCAAATTCGGTAAACGATGCGGGAAAACCGGAAATTGGTCGGCCAAGACTAATGCCTTCTGCAATTCCGCGAAATGCTGCCAATGTTGCCAATGTCACAATCAACGGATGCACTTTTAATTTGGCGACGGTCAAACCATTAAACACGCCACATGCCGTACCGGCCATAATACCGCACATTGCAGCAACCCACGGATTTGCCCCAGCTTCAAACGTCATACCCAATACCACGGCAGATAACGCCATGATTGAACCAATCGATAAATCAATTCCGGCAGTAATAATAATCAACGTCATTGGCAATGCGAGCAATGCCAATTCCCACATATCAGATGATAACCCGACTTGCGTCTTCACGGTAGTAAACGATGGAGACAATACGGACGCTGAGAGTAACAGGGCGATTATCAACATCGCCAACACGGTTTCATGCCAATAATTATATTGACGCCACCACGATCCGTGGGTGTTAGGGGTACTCGATTTCATGAGTGACCTCCGCGTTTACGTCCCACATGGTCGGCCAATACGGCTGCAATAATAAATCCGCCTTGAATTGCGCGCTCCCAATACGTGGCGCTGACACCCAATTGTAAAAAGATCAACACCGTTCGCACCAGGGACAATAATATTACTCCTAAAGCCGAACCAATAATCGTGCCCATACCACCACTGATTGAGGTACCACCAACGACTACCGCCGTTACCACCAATAATTCAAACTGGCGACCAAAACCAGCTTCAATGACATCTAATTGCGGTGCGCTTATCAGTGTCGCCAACGCCGTGAGCGCACCGGTCAAAACAAAGGCGAACAATTTTAAACGTTGAACCGGCAATCCCGCCAAACGTGCCGCATGAGGATTACTACCCACCGCGTACATGCGCCGACCTAACGGAGTATAACGCGTCAGCACGATACAGGCTACGATACAAAGCGCTGCCACAAATACGGGCACCGGAATTGGGCCGACCTGACCAATAGCAAAACTACGTAGAGTATCGGGAAAATTACCAATCGTTGAACCCGCCATTACCAAATCACTAACTCCAATTAAGGCCGTCAACATACCTAACGTGGCAATAATGGAGGGAACTTTACCGACGGTTACTAACAATCCGTTAATTAAACCAATGCCCGCACCTAAAGCCAAAACCAAAAGACTCGCTGCCCATACCGGTAGCGCGGCGTGATCTGCGGAAACTAACTTACCTAATACAGCGGCACATAATCCCATGAGTGCGCCCATAGAAATATCAATTTCCCCCATCACTATGATTAAGGTCAAACCACAGGCTACAATCATCCCTGGCGCCGCCGAAATTAAAATATCACGTGCATTTTGCCCACTAAAAAAATCGCCGTTTACGCAACTTACTATAATAATGGTTAATAAAATAAGTCCCGCCACGGCGACTTCGCGCGTACGTATAAAAGATAACATCATACCCCCACCGCCTGGGGCTTTTCTTGCGGCATCGCGAGCGCGAGCACTTTTTCTGGCGTCGCTTCCGCGCGCGTCAGTTCACCACTGATACTACCTTGACGCATGACTAAAATGCGATCACTCAAACCCAATACTTCGGGAAGATCACTGCTAATAACCAACGTCGCCAAGCCTTCTGCCGCAAGACGACGAATTAGTCGATAAATCTCCGCCCGTGCTCCCACATCAATACCGCGTGTCGGTTCATCGAGGATTAATAATTTTGGTTTGGCCGCCAACCATTTACCGATAACCAATTTTTGTTGATTGCCACCTGACAACGTTTTTGCCACGACGGTTGGCGATGCGGCTTTCACCGCCATGGCTTTCATTTGTTCTGCCGCAACGGCGGCTTCCGCGCTTAATGACCGTAATCCACCACGCGTTAAGGATGATAAAACCGTTAGCACTAAATTTTCGCCCACGGTCATTGGTAACACTAAACCAACATGCTGACGATCTTCCGGCACCAATGCTACCCCAGCAGCAATAGCTGCACGCACATCACCCGCACGTAACGGCACACCATCTAACAACACGCTACCTGCGTCCGGATAATCTGCACCAAATATGGCGGCGACGACTTCGCTGCGACCCGCTCCGACTAAACCCGCCATGCCAACAATTTCGCCAGCACGCACCTCAAATGAAACATTGCGGAAACGTGGTGCACGCGTCAGACCACGCACGGTTAAACGCACAGCACCAGGAGTCGTGACAACACCACGATCATGTTCTTCTACATCGCGACCGACCATGGCACGAATTAAATCTTCCTTTTGCAAACCCTTTGCATCACGCGTTTCCACATGCGTTCCGTCGCGAAATACCGACACGCGATCAGCAAGGGCAAGTATTTCTTCTAAACGATGACTGACATATAAAATTGCGACGCCAGCGGATTTTAAGCGTTGAATCGCAGCAAATAACGCCTGACATTCCCGCTGCGATAATGACGCCGTCGGCTCATCTAAAATCAGCAATTTACAATCGACCGAAATGGCTCGCGCAATCGCAATCATTTGCCGTTGCGCGACCGACAACGCCGACAAGGCTAAACCTTCCTGTAAGGTTTCGCCCAAACTTTCTAATAATCGTTTTGCTTCAGCGCGCATGCGCGGTTTATCCAATAATAAACCTCCGAAACGGCGTGGTTCACGACCGACAAAAATATTATCGAGCGCATCTAAATGTGCGAATGCGGTCGACTCTTGATGAATCACCGCAATGCCCGCCGCTTCACTCGCCGGTACGCTGCCTGTTTGTAATGGTTGACCAGCGACGCTGATGGTCCCCGCGCTAGGTGCAACTACGCCAGATAACATATTGATAAGTGTCGATTTACCTGCGCCATTTTCTCCGATCAACGCGTGAATTTCTCCCGCTTCAATCGACATGCTGACCCCACCTAAGGCACGCACGGTGCCATAGGCTTTGCCAAGTTCATGCGTTACAATCAGAGGCGGCATGCAGACGAGATCCTAGATGGCCGATAAGAATATCAAAAGCTTAGAGCGGGCCGATTTTGACCACGATGGCAATCATGGTTGGTTTTATTGATGTTAGCCAAACGCACCCGTTGTGATAACGCCAGACGATTTACGTTTAGCGACACGTTCTGGCGTTACTTTTTTCGTGTAACCGCTGGCACGGAAGGCTTTCAATGGGTTTGGATCTAAACCTTTGCTCCGACGCCATTCGGCTAATTGTGGGCGCACGTCGGTGTTATAGGCATCTTTGAGTATTTCTTCACACAAGACTACGTCGTGATTATCACGCGCTTGTTTCAATGCTGCCCGATCAACCAAAACCGCTTTGGCATAATGTTCCTGCACGCAAACCGCAGACTGAATGATGGATTCAATCGTTGGTTTGTGATTAGGACATTGATCAAACATATACGAACAATTCAACGCTGTGTCGCGCACGACTTTATTTTGATCTTCTTCACCCGCGACTAACTCGCAAAAAATGAGAAATAATTCGTATGGATTAATCGCTCCGACGGTCAAGTCGTCGTCGGCATATTTACGATTATTAAAATGAAATCCACCCAAACGACCTTCATCAAGCAATATGGCGACAATATGTTCAATATTCGTGCCCTGGGCATGATGGCCAGTATCAACCAACACTTGTGCCTGCGGCCCCAGTTTATTGCACAATAACAACGACGAACCCCAGTCTTGCAGATCGGTGTGATAAAAGGCGGGCTCAAAGAACTTATATTCGATCAGTAAACGCATGTTTTTCGGCAACGATTTATACACCTGCGCCAAGGAATCCTGCATGCGATGCTTGCGTTCACGGAAACTTGCCTGTCCCGGATAATTACTACCATCAGCATACCATAAACTAATTGCGTCTGATCCGGTTGCTTTCGCAATATCAATACACTCTAAATGATGTGCGATTGCTTTTTGACGTACCCTTTCATCCGTGTGACAAATAGAGCCAAATTGATAATCCGAATCTTGAAAGACATTCGGATTAATGGCACCAACGCTCACACCATTGGCTTTAGCCATGGCACTAATCACCGACCAATCGGCTGCGGTGTCCCAAGGAATATGCAAAGCTACGCGCGGACAAATACCGGTATATTTTTGTACCTGTCCGGCATCAGCAAATTTTTCATCAATCAATTTCGCCGCCCACGGCTGACGAAAAGTACCAAAGCGAGTGCCACTATCCGCTAAACCCCATGATGGGGTTTCGACGATAAAGTGATCCAAACGTTTGAAGAGCGCAGAATTATCCATGAGTGAGTCCTATGTTGACCAATCATGCGTGCCTGTCGCTGATTTATAGTTCGCGCTTGAGGCGAAAGAGTAGCACTTTGATGACTTTTGTATCTTGCCAGGAGAATTGTTTTTGTAGAGGGTTTTGGTAATGTGACCCGTCTAAAATTAACACATAAAATGTTATAAATGAACGAGTTACAACTTAAACGACAGCTCCGCTTTTGGAGATTTTATCTACTAGCATATTTGATCTTCATCCACAGACCATAAACCACCAATTTGGTACCAAAGCGCGGGACTAATGGTTGAGATGATTTATTGCCGTAATTCTTCGCGCGCTAACTTTTTACGCCTTTAATTCACTCCTTTCGCCAACCACTTTTTTCAAAGATGCCCCAGGAATGCGTCTCTGCTTTACCGCTAACCCGCAACGTAATTTCACACCACGGTACACCAAATTCATCGATATTATTAATCGTGCATCGTCGTTTTCGTTTGATCAGCAACTGCATGAATAGTCGTGACTCTTCATGTAACGTATACCCAGGTATGGCCCATTCCTTTGGCTGCTGGTAAAAGACTACACGCTGTCCGATTTTTAGTAATTTCGGATTCGGCATAATGAATTACACACTTGCCTTACGAATGAGCCAACACCGGAATCGTTAATGGCCCCAAAGGCATCACCGCCATGGGTAACCGTTTAGAGTAATTACGGGCTAACTGATGAATAAATCCGACAGGATCATCGGTATGGTCAGTGCGCGTTAAGGCGCGCTGCGCTGTAGTTAAATCACTATACAAGACCACCCGTGCTTGTTCTAAACATTGTAATAAGGTCTGCACCTGCCATTGATCATGGCGCGTCACTTCGGTTGCCTGAATCGCACGATGTAATTCGGCGCTGGATCGCGGATCACTTAAAATAGTGCGGAAATCGCCTTCGTCAGGCAAGCCGACATTACAACGACTGAGCGATAAAATCGTGCCGCCAGGCTCGACAATGCGCGCGGCAGCAGAAATTCCTTTCACCGTTTGATAAAAGTTTTGATCCAGTGGATAGCCACTGTTAGTCGTCACCACTAACGGATATCTCCGCTTTACTGGCACTAGCGCTTCATGTGTCGCTGCATGACAACCGGCATCGTGCGCCGCCGTTACTGATCCGGCATAAACTCCAGTGATTTGCTTACTTCGATTGAGTGTCACATTAATTATCGCATGTGGCGGACACAACGCGGTCATTTCACGCGTGAGACGTTGCAACGGATTTCGCGTCACATCACCCCAGGTAGTGCCTGGGTCGGCAATCAATGACGCACGATGAAAATGCTGTACGGTTTTAAGTCCAGCCAGTCCAGGCACGATTGATTTTGAACCACCCGAAAATCCAGCGTAGAAATGCGGTTCAATAAATCCGGTCGCTAAGCGAATATCCGCTTCGACCCATTTCGGATTAAGCCAACATTGGCCACCGCATGATGAATTACCAACATGCACTAAATTGGGGTCATGACAGTCGTGATTAATCACCGTAAATCGTGATGCCGCCGGACCTAATAAGCGTTTAATTTCTTCTGGCGTCGATCCACGATGGGTTCCTGTTCCAATTAAAATGGTTACCGCAGAATCTGGCACACCCAATTCCGCAACCAACGCTGGCACTAAAATATAATCCGGAACCGAGCGCGTATGATCGGCAATGGCAATTAACACGCGCGGTTGGCGATCATAACACCTTGCCAACAACGCTTCCGCCAACGTCCGAAGCGGAGGAATTCCCAACGGTTTACGCAAAGCAAATACGCAATTGGCCATAGGGTCGGCCAAGGCTGGCGGGTCGATGGGCAAGATGACTGACGGATCAACTAATGCTGAATCCAGGGTTAATTCAAAACCCCGCTCGCCATAGGCCAATGAAATACTCGTCGTCATGCCTTGCTCCGATGTTTAGCGATAACGTTTAATGCCCATTCAAACAATGGCGGAGTTAATTCCGACAACATGCACAAAATTATGCATAAGGTCATCTTCACACGAACAACCAATAACAAATCAGTGGTGCAGACGCCTGACACAGAGTCCACCGCTTGCCAATGGCGGTCTCTTTAACACACATTCACACTGAAAAAACTATCTGGAGCCCGCCATGTTCCGCATCATCTGCCTATGCCTCTTTGCCCTGACCCTTGCTGCTGCCGATAAACTCAGCCCCGATAAAATTTACGGAATCTGGGTCGTGGACGAAAAAGCGCTGACCAAAGATCAGAAGGACGCCGCCACCGCCGCAGCCCAAATTGAGAACTTCGGCGTGAATCTAACCTTGCGCACCGCGCGGATTATTTTTGCCAAAGACACCGTCATCTCAGGCATGTGGCGACTCGACGACGCCACCCCAACCACCGCAACCATGGTCGTCCAACCAAAAGGCGGTGAAGAACGCCGCTATAAAATCACCTTTGAAAAAGGCCGCCTCATTGTTGATGAGTGCCCAGGAAAATTACCGATGAAGAATGCGCGGTGAGCTACCTAGGGTATCACCTGGGTTGGCAACGGACGTCCTTCCGGGAACCTCATTAATTCCCATTTTTTCCTGCCTAAAATAAAACCACCGAGGGCATCAAGCCCACAGATTTGGGCCCTTCCTCCCTCCTCTGCGTGCTCGACGCCCTCGGTGATTTTAAACTCTCTCGACTTCCGGACTTCCGGACCCCCGGACTTCCGGACTGGGGCAATCCTTAGCGCAGGAACGCCTCATGCAAACCACCATCAACATTAATGATTTGTCCGGTGGTTTTGGACAGGCGATAAGAGGCTAAGACGAACAGCGCTTCGGCTTGGTCGGCCGGGGTAATCGGCGATTTGGTCAAGGTGCGTTCGGCGTAGAAATTCGCCAGTTTGGTGCGGAGTGCTTCGGTGTCTTCGGCTTCGGTGTAATCGATTTTGTATTTAGCCAGACTGCTGATCACGCGATCGCGCGGGAACATATTGCTGCCTTGGACAACGGTGGCTGGAGCAACGGCGTTGACGCGGACCAACGGAGCCATTTCGATGGCCATTTCGCGGACCAAATGGTTCGCGGCGGCTTTCGACGTGTCGTAAGCTAAACTGCCTTTCTTGGCGACCGCAGCATTCACCGAGGTGGTGATGATGAGGTTGGCTTTCAAGCCTTGTTCTTTCCAGATCTTGTACGCTTCTTCGCCAACAAATGCCTGGCCAATAACGTTGATGTCGAAGGTCAGACCCCATTTGTCGTCTGGGATCATTCCCTTGGTATCTGGAGCAACGAAAATTCCGGCGGTTACCATCACGGTATCGACACCACCGTAGGCGATGATGACATCTTCTAACATCGCACGGATGGACGAACGATCGGTAATATTAGCAACTAAACCGATGGCTGGGCCGCAACCGCTGAGTCCGGTTCCCGCGACGCCAATTCCAACGCCGTAAATATCCGTGAGTTCTTTAGCGGTCGCCTTCGCTGATTCGGCACCCATATCGACGCACACGATGTGTGCACCTTCCTTAATTAAGCGATGCGACACTTCTTTACCGATACCTGAACCAGCACCAATCACCGCGATGATTTGGCGCGATAATTCTTTTTCAGGTGGCATGCGTTTGAGCTTGGCTTCTTCGAGCAACCAATATTCGATATCGAAAGCTTCTTGCAGGTCGATGGCAACATATTCATCCATCGCTTCAGCACCGCGCATCACTTCGACGGCACAGTTATAGAATTCCGCAGTGACGCGGCTTTCTGATTTATCCTTACCCCAGGCAATCATACCGACACCAGGGATGAGAATAACCGTCGGATTGGCATCGCGCATCGCAGGGGAATTGCTGCGTTTGCATTTATTATAATACGTTGCGTAATCTTTGCGGTATTGTTCTAAACCGGTGGCTAATTTATTGCGCAAAGCCAACACATCTTCGGTTTGAGGATTCCAGGCTACGTACAACGGTTTAATTTTGGTGCGCAAGAAATGGTCGGGACAGCTGGTGCCAAGTTCTGCTAAACGTGGGGCATCGACTGAATTGACGAAACGCAACATGGTTTCGTCTTCTTGCACTGTGCCGACTAAACGCTTGGCTTTTGATACTTGTCCGCGCAACCATGGTAACACGTTGACTAAAATAGCCTTGCGACCTGCGGCATCTAATGATTTATATTTTTGTCCGCCAAAGGTTTTTTCGCCCTTGTCGCATTTGGCAATATAATCATCTGCCTTTTTGATGATATCCATGGTCAGATCATAACAGGCTTGATCTTCGTCCGCCCAATTAATGACGCCGTGACCGCCCATGATCACGCCCTTGGCCTTGGGGTGCTTAGCGCAAATCGACTGTAATTGGAGGCCTAAATCGAAACCTGGGCGTTGCCATGGCGTCCAAATTAAATCATCGCCATAGATTTTCTTGGTTAATTCTTTGGCGTTCTTCGCTGCCGCCACGGCAATCACCGAGTTCGGATGCATGTGGTCAACATGTTTATGCGGAACGAAGGAATGGAGCGGGGTATCAATCGACGTCGCACGTGGGTTTAAATTAAAGGTACAGTGCGGATACATGCCGACCATATTATCTTCAACGTCCGTTTTCGGACCTTTTACTGGTGCAGCATTATAAAGCGGAATGAGTTCGATTAATTTCGTTTGGTAGAGCGAGCTAAAGTTTTCTTTTTTCGACGTACGTAAATCGCCGCCGGAACCTTTCACCCACATCACTTCCACGTCTTTGCCTGACAGTGGATCTTTTTCCATGACCTTGGCTGAGGTATTCCCACCGCCAGTGTTGGTCACGCGCTGGTCTGAACCAAGCAGATTAGAGCGGTAAACTAATTTACCGACGCCGTCTAATTTAGCGGCATAAGCAGCATCCCAAACGGGATAGGGACGGACAGCAGATTTTGGGGAGGAGGTCATGGGAGATCCTTAAAGCGGTTATAAGCGGCGTCCCACAAGGCGGCGTCGCGGGGCTGATAGGTGATGATGGGGAAAGAGTTTCGCACCACACGGCGAATTGCCGCGAGGTCTTTCAATTGGCCGAGGGCCATAGCTTGAATTAAAATATTACCTGCGGCAGTCGCTTCAACTGGACCAGCGAAAACATTGCGACCCGTCGCGTTAGCAGCAAGTTGATTGAGTAAATTATTTTTCGTGCCGCCACCAACGATATGTAATTTCGTCAGCTTCCGACCGGTGGTGTCTTCCAATTCGCCCAACGTACGGCGATACGATAGGGCCAAGCTTTCCAAAGCGCAGCGCACGAATTCACCAGGGGTCTGTGGCACCGGCTGTTTGGTTTCACGGCAATAGGCCGCGATTTTATTCGGCATATCTTCAGCCGTGACGAAACGTGGATCATTC
>SYDV01000100.1 GCA_005801395.1 Planctomycetia bacterium
CCTGGCAGTGTTGGCCGCATTACCGGTATTGGCAAAGAACGCGATAATGGCGATCCTGGATTTTGTTACGATTTAGAATTTGAAAATGGTATGTGGTTAACCAAAGACGATAATGAATTAGATAATCCTGCGCATTACCGCATCGTTCTTTAAACCATATAAATAAAAATACCTGCCGCTCACTAATGAACAGCAGGTCAAACTAAATTTAGCCAACGATTAATTCGTTAGCTGCGCCTTTAAGAATATCTTGATCTTTTCCTGAATTTCTGGCGTAGCGAATTCTTTTCCGCCATGCCCTGCGCCATCAAGGACTACCAACGTGGTATTGACTCCGACTGCCTGCAATGCCGCGTCCAAACGTTGGCTTTGATCTAATGGGACCATCGGATCTTTACTTCCGTGCAAAATTAAAAATGCCGCGTCGTCTTTGGATACTTGGTATAAGGCACTCGCCTCTTTAGCACGATCAGGTATATCGCGAATAGTTCCACCCAACATACGCGCACCGTTACTCGCGGCTAAATCTGCGTCAGTTTTGTCAGGGGCAGGTAGATTCGAGGGCATCGTTAATAAGTCAGCTGGGCCATACAGATCGATAACCGCTTTAATCCGGCTCGATATCGCTTCATCCGCTGGTGTCGCAGCCGTTCCCATGATTGCCGCTAAATGTCCGCCGGCAGAACCACCGCTCACGGCAATTCGTTCTGGGTCAAGGTTATAGGTTTTTGCATTCGTGCGAAGCCAACGCACGGCAGCGCGGCAATCGTTTATTTGAGCTGGCCAAGTTGCGACATGCGATAAACGATACTGAATACTCACCACCGCGTAACCTTCTGCCGCTAACCACACCAAGGGGCAATTTTCTTTACGCCCAGACTTCCAGCCACCACCATGAATCCACATAATAACTGGTAATGGTGCTGCCGACGCCGTTTCAGGTAGATACAAATCTAACAATAAGGCGCCTGTTTTCTCGGTGCTGTACGTTTTATTCGACACCACTTTCACGCCCGCTGGTTTGGTCGGGCGCACATCACCTGCTGGACGGGCATTGGTTGCCTTTATTTTCGTTAACTCGTCGCCTAAATCTGCTCGCGCTTCATCCACAATTTTCATTAACTTCGCCACGATATCTGGGTGCTGTGCCGCCACGTTGGCCAATTCACCTGGGTCGTTTCGCATGTTATACAAAGAAATCCCTATTTCTTCGACTCGATATCCATGACGACTTGCAATACCATAAATACCAGATTGTTCGATCGACATGGGATTTCCCTTACCCCAATTAGACGGTTTACCACCTTTACCTGGTTCAGCAGCGACAGTCAGGTATTGATGTGGCACATGTAATTTCCAATCACCTTGACGCACCGCATGCAATTCTTCTCCCGCATAATGCCACATCACCTCGCGACCCTTTGCGCCAACTTGGCCCAACAACAAAGGTGATAAATCTATCGTATCACGTTTACCCGCTGGAACGGTGGCGCCGATCAACGTCGAAAAAGTGGCGTATAAATCGATGGTAGAAATAATATCATCGCACACGCGTCCTGCCGGGACTTTACCGGGCCAACGTGCAAGACCAGGAACACGTATGCCACCTTCAAAATTGGTTAATTTCCCTTCACGTAGTGGCGCTGCAGAACCTGCATGTTCGCCGTATGAAATAAAGGGACCATTATCGGATGAAAAGATCACCAAGGTATTATCTTCTAATCCAAGTTCTTTGAGCGTCTTCAAAATTTCGCCCACGCCCCAATCTAATTCTTCAATGACATCGCCATACAATCCAGCTTTACTGGTGCCCTTAAATCGTTCCGAAGCAAAAATAGGCACGTGCGGCATCACATGCGGCACGTATAAGAAAAAGGGTTTATTTTTATTTCGTTTAATAAAGTCGACGCTTTTATCCGTTATGCGTTTGGTGAAATTGGATTGATCCGGATTTATTTCGGTTATTTGGTCATTCTCATACCACGGTAACGCGGGAAAATCTGGAGCAACTGGATGCAATGGGCCGTTATCATTTGAATAGGGAATGCCCGACCATTCATCAAATCCACGTTTAGTTGGAAGATATGGCGTATGGTCGCCTAAATGCCATTTACCAAACATAGCGGTGGCATAACCCTGGTCTTTAAAAATATTCGTCAGCAGTTTTTCTTTGGGATTAATTCCCGCTGCACTGGTGTGATTTAAAGCTCCGCTCAGCCCCACACGATTTGCATAACATCCAGTCATCAACGCCGCACGCGAAGCCGTGCACACGGCTTGAGCCACATAAAAACTGGTAAAGCGCGTGCCTGCCGCCGCAAGGCTATCGATATGTGGTGTTTTAATATTGGTCGCACCATAACATCCGATATCACCATAACCCAAATCATCGGCAAAAATAAAAACGATGTTGGGGCGATCAGCGGCAAAGGTCGTGGACGCGATAGCGCATAACACCACCGCAAAGAATCGTTGGAGGTTTGTCATGTGTGGCAGCATTATCCCACAACCTTAAATTACCACGACCGTATTTGAAATGCTGACACATCGGTCCACACGCCAACGGAACGTTGTTAGGTAGCAAACAGTCCGGTGTCACCCATGAAACTTTGGTTTGTTTGGCCTCAAGAAACTGAACCGAATTTGGTCATATGACCTACATTGAAAACGTTCCCGTACGAAACCGTTCTGCTGCCATTCGTTTACCATGCCTGCTTTATGGCGTTGGAAGCGGAACTTGCTGTGGATGCATTAAATAGGCAATCAGATTGCGAACCTGCTCTTCACTCAGCGTCAGCAATAATCCCTCAGGCATTAATGATGCCGTTGAGGTCTGCACCGATTGCACCTCATCATTTACTAAAGTGAGCCGTTCGGTCATCGTTTGCAACGTCATCGAAGCCGGTGTGCGACCACCCACCACGCCAGAGAGAAAGCGCCCATCTTTCATACTGACATGGGACATCAGGAAATCTGCCCCCACTACGGCGCTTGGATCCACAATATTATCAATCAAATAGGCCAAATTATCACGGCCTGCGCCAGTCAAATCCGGTCCAATAATTCCGCCTGATCCATAGAGTTTATGACAGGCGCTGCAAACTTGCATAAAGACCATGCGACCCTGCGAACGATCCGCAGCTGCTAATACCGCTGGAGTCAGTTTTTCTTTCCATTGGGCGATGAGTTTTACCTTATCCTCTGAAGAATCACGCAGAGCACCCCATGCGTTAGTTAATTGTTTAGTCAATTCTTTGTCGTTAAAGCCGCGAATCTGACGGGCATGGAAAGCGGTAACATCCGACTTTGGAATATTCGCCGCATCATCACCAAGGTTCGCTAATAACACACGGGCAAACGATGGCCGTGATACCAACACCGCCATCACTTCAATTTTTGCATCGCCACGAAATGTTTTTCGGTATTTATTCACCAATAACTCTGCGATAGCAGGATCATCAAATAATCCCAAGCCTTGAGCGGCGATCGCATTGACATCACGGTCATCAATTAATTTTTCACAAAGCGTGCGTAAATCTTCTGGTCGGTTTTCTATGACGGTGCGCAACGCCGCGCCTCGCTGCGCGATATCAGCGCCTTTGTCGAGTGCCAATCGACGACTTTCAGCCAACGCTCGCCCGTCGCCAAATAAAGTTCCCAAATCGCGAAGTCGTTCCTGTACCTGATTATCAGGATGATTGGTCAGCGTCGCTGAAAAGGCTGGCCACGCGCTGGGCGCTTTAACTTTACGCAGTCCTTTGAGCGCCTCGCTGAGTCCCAATAGTACATCTACCCGTTTCCCGTCGTCGCTTTCCGTGCTTTGCGCTAACAGTCGTTCAACCAACTGTGGATTCGTGGCCAGATTTTCACCAACACGCCGAGCGGTATAACGCCGAACTAATGGAATTTTGCTAACCTGTGCCAGGCTTAATAACGAGTCGTCATGTGTTCCGGCAAGATCCTTCACTCCGTACCATAACATGAGTGGCAAATTGTGATCGTCAGCGTCGCTCACATGACTCAGCAAGGCCGTGGCGATTAATGGACGCGCGGTCAATGGCAAACGTTGCAGTGTCGACGCTAAATAAAGCCGTACGAAAGCCGATGTTTCGCGTTCCGCTAATTTGGTAATCGCAGTCAACGTCGCTGGCGCAACCGTGGCAACTAACTGCAGGCTCGCACGATTATGAATGGGCCAAGAATCGGTCAGTAAGCGTAATGCCCACACGCGCGTGTGCTCATCCGCATGTCCCAATAACGCAATTAATGCGGTGTCATCAAAACCTTTAATCGCTGATAATGCCCACATCGCTCGCAAGCGAACGACTTGATCATCTCCAGCGATTAACGTCTGTAGGGGCGCTCGCGCAGCACTGACATCCGCCCCCATCGCGGCGCGCTGTTGTAGTACTTGGCGCGCTTGGCGGGCATACCATACGTCAGCATGAGTTTGATACGCAACTAATTCGTTCAGCGATGCTTGGCGCACATCAAACGGTGGTAAGGCTGCAGGAGCGCCAGCTATTATTTTAAATACCCGACCACTGCTGCGGTGCACACCATCATGATCATGACATTCGCCAATATCACTCCAGTCCAACATATAAACCCCACCATCGGGACCACTGCCTAATTCAATTCCGCGAAACCATACGTCACTCGTTTCCAACAGATCCGTGCCATGATGCCCAACATATCCAGATCCTTCTCGTTCTAATTGTTCGCGATTTAAACGGCGACCATGAAAATTAATGGTGTATAATAAATCCCGATATTCCGCCGGCCAATTGGTTCCCTGATAGATCATCATGCCACTATGGGCGTGGCCGCCACCGGCTAACGAAGTCGCATTGGTGCCTTTATCGGATTTGGTGTCATTCCATTTTTCGCCCGTCGCCCAGTGCACATGGTCAGCGTGTTGTTCAATCGGCGTATAAATGTGGCGATCTAAATCTTCGCCATACATGCGGCGATAATGGGCACCTGGGATCAGGTGCCACAAGTGGCCAATCACGGTATTAATGAAAAAGCCTTCACCGTGTTTATCCCAATCCATGCCCCAGGAGTTAGTCGTACCATCGGCAACGACTTCGACGGTTTTGGTCACTGGATGAAAACGCCAGATACCGCAATTAATTTTTACCCGATCAGATTCAGATGTTCC
>SYDV01000101.1 GCA_005801395.1 Planctomycetia bacterium
AGAAACACTCGCTCGCATTCGCGCCGTCCTGCAATCAGAGGCCGCCGCCGTCGCGGCCCTTATTCCGCTCGCCGAACAGCAAGTCGTCGCCATCACGGCTGCGTGTCGCTTGATTGGTGAAACCTGCGGCTCAGGACGTCCTGGGCGGCTCGTCGCCACCGGCGTGGGAAAAGCGGGTTTAATTGCTCATAAAGTAGCCGCCACATTTGCGAGCACCGGCACGCCCAGTTTTTTCATGCACCCTGCCGAAGCACGCCACGGCGATTTAGGGATGTTGCAAGCCACCGACGTGGTCTTGGCATTTAGCAATTCGGGATCGAGCGAAGAATTAGTCGCTCTTTTGCCCAGCTTCACTCACATTGGGACACCCGTCATTGCCATTGTTGGACAAATGGATTCCCCTTTAGCGCGACATGCTACGGCGGCTATCTCTATTGGGAAAGTCATAGAAGCCTGTCCATTGGGTTTGGCACCCAGCGCAAGTACTACCGCTATGCTCGCCTTAGGCGACGCCATTGCGTTAACCGTGCAAAGCCAACGTCACTTCACCAAAGAGCAATACGCCCGTTTTCACCCTGGCGGTGCACTTGGCCGTAAATTAATGAAAACTCGCGAAGCCATGCGTTCGGGAGAACGCGTGCCCGCCGTGATGGGGAATGTCTCAGTAGCCGATTGTATGCGCGCCATTACCAAGGCGCGGTCTGGTAGCGTGCTCTTAGTTGATCAACTAAATAAACTACGCGGAATTTTTACCGACGGCGATTTACGTCGTGCGCTTACGCGCGGTGACGACCCCGCAGCAGTGTTGGCCGCTCCCGTCGAAAAATATGCGACCATCCCCTGTCGCAGCGTCCCTGCCGAAGATTTATTGCAGGCGGCCTTGCGCATTTGTTCTGAACGAAAAATAAATGAATTACCTGTCATCGAAGCTGACGGCACCTTAGCAGGATTATTGGATGTCCAGGACCTCGTTGATCGCGGGTTTGAAATTTAAATTAAAACAGGTTGCATTATTTTCAAAGCGACTCTCAACCAGTATTAACCACCAAGTTCACAGAGCACACAGAGATGGGAAATGCCTTTTCTCTGTCTGCTCTATGAACTCGGTGATCAATAACGGCTTCTGATATCTTTTAGACGTCAAAAGGCGATAGGTGAGTACACGCCATTGCGTGATCACCTTCTCCGACTATTCGCTCCGTCTTCATCTGTTTTTCACATACGCTGACATGCTCCCGGCTAAGGTAAGGAAAACTGCCATGACCCAACAAGAACTACGCCGCTGGTGCTTAGAACATGCAATTGAGATCGTGAAAGCCGCTCCAACCGATCCGCTGCCGACGCATGAACGCCTTAAACGCGTCTATAAGCGCCTCATTGAACTGACGAAACACGCGGCAGAACCAAATGATGAACCAAACCCACCAGCCCAGGTCTGATACCAACCTTGCGTCTTGATCAATACCAAAAGCAATCTTCATCGAAAATACTTTTTTCCCTCGACCATCTCGCCCATTACTTTATTAAACCACCTACCGGGAACCTTCCCGATACCCAGGAGACCTCAGTGAATCATCCCGTCAAAACTCTCGCCGCATTCGCCATTCTCGGCGTCCTGGCACCAACCGCTCATGCGGTGTCGATCAAAGACGATATCGTAAGCCTTACGCCAACGGTTCGCATTCAGACCCGTGCGCAGATGAATGACGCCAACAACACAACCGGTGGTGACTATCGTGTAGCTGGCGGCACCGCAGGTGCCAGTGATGAACCAATCGATTTCTCGCTTCGTCGCGCCCGCATGGGCTTGGCGTTTAAGTACGGTTCCAACTGGAAAGGTCAGTTCACCGTCATGGCAGATAATGTCGACCAAGCGGCCAACAATACCAACCGCGCGATCAACATCCGTTACGGCTGGCTGGAACGCAGCTTCGCTCTTCAAGATGGTATGGCCGCAGCTGTCAAATTCGGCCTCGATAAATCTGAACAGAACCCAACCGACCGTCTAAGTTCCAGCCGCAAATTATTGCCTAACGACAACGCATCGTCTGGTTATTTAGCACCACGCGGCGTCGGTATCGGTGCCCGCTTTCATCACCCAATTTTCATGATCGCTGCAGATCTACAAAACAACACCAACGCTGCTAAAGACGTTACGACTACCGCCACGACTACCAATGCAACCGAAGAAGAAGGTTACTACTACGGCATTCGCGCTGAATTCTCATTTTCATCGGAATGGTTCATTACCAAACGTGCTGATTCTTTTCTCGGTAAAGAAGGTCAAGGTTTCAACATCGGACTTTCTTATGGTGTGAATGCGGATGCCGTCTTGGTAGATGCCGACGCATCCACCGCTGGCAATCAACAAGGTCATCAGAGCCTTGCTGCTTACAATGTCGATGCGATGTTGTGGCTAAATGGCCTCAGTGCTTTTGCTGAATATCGCGCAGGTACAGTTGAATCGACCCGTAACGACGGAGTTAGTGTTCCAACTTCGGCAACCACCGGACCTGAAGTAGATGCAGAATTCATCACCATCCAACTCGGTTACGCATTCTTGATTGGTGAAGAAGTACTCGAACCAGCTATTCGCTACCAAATCATCGACAACAATAGTGATGCTGATGAAACCGTGAACTACGGCAACAACACCGAAACCGGCGCTTCGGGGACCCAGATCGACCTTGGTCTGAACTACTACCTCAGCGGCCACGACAATAAATTGTCGCTCGCGGTGTCGCTGTGGGAAGCTGAAGAAGGTCAAGCCGATGCCACGATCGTTCGCCTACAACACCAGATCAACTTCTAATTTAATTATTATTCGTAGTTGATGTAACCCCACCGCCAAAAGCGGTGGGGTTTTTTATTTCATTATTCATCGTTTTCACCTCAAAATATTCACATTACACGGTATTTTACGGCCAAAGGAGTTCTTTATGTACCCAACAATCGATGACTTATTCACCCTCCTAAATACCGACGGCGAAGCGTGGTACGCCGCGGAACCGATCACCCACCGCCAACATGCCCTGCAATGCGCCTGGTTAGCTGAATGTGCTGGCGAGTCTTCTCATATCATTATTGCTTGTCTATTTCACGACATTGGCTTACTCATCAATCCAATTGAAGAGGGTGACGACGAACATGGTCCATCGGATCACGATTTAATTGGGGTCGTTGCGCTACGTCGAATTTTTTCCGAACAGGTGCTCGCACCGATTCGTTTACATAGTACCGCACGTCGTCATTTAGCTGGCGTAGATGGCAACTATCTCAACCAACGATCTCCCTCACTGCGCCGCGAAGTATCGCACATGGGCGGCCCGCTCATATCGAGTCAATCTATGGTATTTCGCTGCATGCCAGGCGCAGACGATGCATTACTTTTATGTCACTATGATGACCTCGCACGCGTTGACGGCGCATCTGCTCCAGATATCGATTATTTTAAGCCCCTTGCACATCGTCTAGCTGCAAGAGCGCAACGAGTTCGCACTGAAATTCCTGCATAATTTACAAACGATTAAGTCCACAAAGCGCGCACACCATAATATGCTATATCTTTGCAGCGTCTCATGAAATCGCGATGCCAGGGTGCATGTGTATCGGTGCAAAAGGTCATGCTTAATAAAACGCGCTTTTGGTCAGACTCTAACCTCGTCACGCGATGCATGATCTCCGCACCTTCAAAAAGGACCAGCGTATTTGGCGGCGTTGGAATTTCGACAACGTTACCCTGTACCCGCGCCTGAAGACAAGCCGAAGATAAACCACCAATTTTTTGATCTTCGTTAATGAGACTAATCAATACGGTAAAGTGACGCCCTGAATAAAAATTATGATCATAGTGCCAGCCAATGTGATCACGTGGACGCTCGTAGACGAGAAGTGAACAAGATGATTGATCACGTATGGGAGTCGGTTTCACTGATTGACCAACGAGATGTGAAACTAATTCGCGCAAAACGGGGGACTGATAACAGGCGACCAAATCCGGTGCGCAAGCATGGAGATGCTCATAGCTAATGGTACCGCCTTGTTTATGGGTGGGAATATAACTTCGTTCAGTCCGTCCAACTCTTAATGCGACCAAGCGTAAATGCTCCAGTAACGGTGCCGTTAATATATCTGGAATACTAACAATTCGTTGTGCAAATGACGGCAAATGAGCAGGTCGACACAACCAGGCGTGCCAATCTTCTGACTTCCGTTGAATCAAGTTTTGCTGCTGTTGCCTTAACGCTGCATACACCCGCATACGACGCCAACGCAAAATACCCACTAGGCACCCACAACTAAGTACACTGCATAATCCGACCAACAATAACACCGGCATATTGGTTATGTTCATTTTTTCCTGACACATAAACGCAAGAAAGCACAAAGGAAATCTACGGTCACGCCTATAATTTTCGCCCAATATAGCGATAATAGGGACAACGTAATCCTGGGAGATAAGGCACACGACTGCGGCTCTCAATGAATTCAATCATTTGTGTACGAGCAAATAAATATGGCACGTGATCTGGGTGTGGGAAAACGCCATCATGCCCAAACCACAACGGCCAAAAAGTGCGATCAAACAAACTATGGCGACAATGCCCGTGTAGTGGATGTTTGCGTGACACGTAAAAATCAACCACACCAATAATTCCACCTGGCTTCAGCATAGCGAGAGCATTGTCTATCGCAGCAAACCAATCCGGTATCATAGTCAAAGCATAACTCAGATAAACCACATCCACCGGTTTTTCAGGACCAAAACGGATGGCGTCCGATTCGATACATCGAACATGTTGCCAGCCTTTACTTTGACTTCGCTGGCGAGCTCTTTGCAATAACGATGGACAGAGATCTACGATCGTCAGAGAAGATAATTCAAAAATTTTATCACCAAAGAAATCCAAATTACGACCAGTACCTCCGCCTAACTCCACCACCTGAGCCCCAGGGGCTATCGGTAGACTGGCGATCATTTCTTTACGTCCCCACAATAAACGCTCACGAAAGCGATCATAGGCTTCTGCCTGGGGTCCATAAAATCGTTCGAGTCGATCCTTCTGTTCGCCATACCGCGGCTCACCGCGCAATAATTGGCGTATGACGGCCAAATCGCTGCTCATGCCGTCACCATATCAGCAATATGAAAACTGGCATAGGTATGAACGCGATCCTGCTCATGTAATTTTTTCGCTAATGGACGATCAAACTTTAGGCGCTCCAATAATGGCGTCGGCGATGACCCCTGATGATCGCGGATAAATATTGCATCTAAAAATGACACTTCCGGACTCGCACTACGAAATAACACCCGCGCATCTGAAGCTGCGCGATGATAAAGTGCTTGCCATTCTTCTGACAAAGCCGCTGGCGCATAATTCGCCATCCAATCCATGTGATCAAGTAAAACGAAACGCGAAATTGGTTCTTCACAGCGAGTAAGATGTTCCGTCACCGTGGTGGTGTACGGAACAATTCTATCGACCAATCCTGCTTTTAACGCATGGAAATTATCGGACTTTAAATATTCTGGGCAACAATCCTGCGTATAATGACCGCGCAAATAAACAGTCCAAAAATAATTTTTCCATAATGGCAATTCGCGAAACACGCAACGGATACAACTACGAATAAAACCTGCAATTCCATCCTCGTGACTACCAGCAACCGCTTTCATCTGCGCCGTTGGTACGCCCAACAAACTCATGGCCGAACGATTAGAAATCGCCCAGCGCATAGCTGGACCCCATAAACGTGGCTCAACTGCCGTATCATAGATATGCTGTTGTTCATGTAAGTTGCGAGTCGCCAATAACGCTTGGAATGCTGTGCGCATGGATGGACTTGTGACAATCCACTGACGAACCAAACGCGCTACTAAGCCAGATAATCCTTGAAAATAAAAACTATTCCGCCAACCAGAACCTGAAAACCAATGCTGACGCTCGTCCCAAAATGTTTGCGCGAATGGCGACAAAGCACTCCGCAAATGTTGCTGATAGAGACGACGAAATTGCGGGTGATGTCCATCTCCAAATAACGCAAAGAAATCTTCGTGAGATAATTCTCTAATGGCCGTTATTTTCAATTCCAGTAACGCTGTTTGCCGCGGATTCGCATCCACCGCATGCACACGTTTTGGTCCCAATAACGCATAATCTAGCGCATTACAGCCTCCGCTGGTAATCACCATAACGACATCGTCAGCACCTAAATTAAGGGCGACGCGATCAATCGCCGGGTCTTCCCAGCAAGCATTATAAAGTAATGAACGCTGATAAACGGCATCAAAACATCGCTGATGCCATCGATCAATGAGTGAACGTGGAGCAATTGCTGGCGCGGCAATCATATTTATCTCACTGGTGATGGGTGATGAATGGCTACCCGCGTAAAGCAAGCAGCGGTGGAAAAGTCATGGCTGCACGAGTCATATGAGCAAAACGTGGCAACCAACCGTGTGGTTTCGCGCAACGCCGCAAAAAGAGTCGCAGTGGTTGATTGAAAGATCGATAATGTTTTAGCAAAGAAGCATGTGGTACTTCTTCGCCATTTTTTTCGTACAACCAATGCACTTCGACATCGGGAAAACAACGAATAGCTAAATCTGGCCGGCATAAAATACCGGTTCCTGGACCTTCCATGGTCAACGTATGTCGCTCTTTGCTGCCCCATAAAATAAGCGTTGGCGCAGTGGTTAATGGTCGTCTCTTATCCGCCACCGGATCCAAACCACGAAACTCGCGTAGCGCCATAACGCGATCAAGGCCACCTTGTGGTGTAATATTGGTGATGGTTCGCTCGATGCGTGAACGGATGCGCTCCTCTTCCATTTCTATGAAACCATACGGAGTTAACACATTCAATAAGGTCCATAAACTATAGGTCGAGGTCGGTGATTTTGTCTTCGATGCACGACTGGCCAAAGCGCGGAAAAACGTTCGTCCACGTTCAACGGCCTGTTCCGGACGGCCATGTTCACCTCGATCTGATTCCTGAACAATACCACCATATAATCGCGCTAACAATGGCGCTAAGTCTTGTGTACAGGTGAATGGACTAATTAAAATAAAAGCAGATAAATTTATATTGGCATCTGACTCACGTAAACGTCGCAACAATTCTATGCAAATTCCGCCACCAACGCTAACGCCGACCAAAACAACTCGACGACCACTGGACACCAAACTGTGCAGTTCATATATGAGTCTATTTATTACCCAGTCGAGATCGAAACGATCATGCGGATAGGTCACAATCGAGACTGATCCGAATCGACGAAATATAGACAGTTGACGCAAAAATGTTTCTGGACCATCAGGCACCAATCCAGGAACACACAACAGATGAAATGGACCACGACTCGTATAGGTTTTTATGCTACACATGATTTCTCCCCTGATCTTCTATAATAATTGAATTGGCGGAGAATATTCTCTCCGCGAAACTTCGATCATTCCAGGCTTGCGGAACTTTGTGTTGGCCGCCCATTTTACCCGAGACGGAAAGGAAACGATGAAAGCTTCCGGGGGCAACTATGGTCACAATCGGCATAGAAATCTGACCACCTGAACGATGTGCGTCATAGTCAATCACATGCGTGCGCAGGTAGTGATCAATGATGTCACTAAATACCGTCACTGAGGCGGGCGGATGACTAAACTCAATTAACCACTCATGTGCCCCAACTGGATTCGCTAACGTCGGCATCTTAGGTGCGACATGATAATAATTAATTTCACAACGAGTTAATTGACAAGCCTGTGCGATGGCACCATCCAAGTGAACGCCTTCAACATGTTCACCGAAAGCAGACAGGCGTGTTTTAATCCGTCCCGCAACGCGAATAAACCCTGGAGCGACACCTTCAACTAAGTCACCCAATTGATAACGTACTAATCCCCCAGGTGTCGTGACTAAAATGCGATAAATTCGACCTGATTCCAATGATTCTGCACCCACCGTTTCGCCG
>SYDV01000102.1 GCA_005801395.1 Planctomycetia bacterium
TTAAATCAGTCACTTTGTCGACTTGTTGTACGGCCTGATAAATAGGCACCGTGCCGAGTGGAATAGGACTGGCTTTGATCAACGTTTGGCGAATTGCGTCGATGCCGCCCCCGGTGGATAAATCCATCACGGTGTCCGCGCCGTATTTCGTCGACACGTTTAATTTTTCTAATTCGGTGGCTTCATCGCTGGCCACGGCGCTGTTGCCAATGTTCGCATTGATTTTGCATTTAGCCGCGATGCCAATGGCCATCGGGTCTAAGTTGATGTGGTTAATATTGGCGGGAATAACCATGCGTCCGCGTGCGACTTCGGAGCGAATTAATTCAGGATCTAAATCCTCACGTTCGGCGACGCGTTTCATTTCTTCGGTTATGACACCCTGACGCGCATAATGTAATTGCGTGACAATGGGTTGGCCGTGGCGGGAGGAGAGGTAGGTGCGCATAACAATCTTTCTATTTGAGTGATAAAGAAAAAGAGTTTGGAAATGTTATTCAGTCAGCTCACACGATCATGTGGCAATAATACATGTGTGAGGTTTTGTTATGGCGTTATGGAATGTTGCAGCTTGGTTCTGTGACCAGTTCTGCAACAAACAGCAGGAAACCAGCGATAAATTCATAGAGGATCCTTTTCCTACGCCGGCATTATCCGGATCAGGTTCAAGGGTCATCGGCGGTAAAACGAATTGCTGCAACTGGTGTTGCGACAACGTCTGTGGCTCGATTTCTCAGGCTCCTCGCGAGCCTCCCCTAGGTTGGGTGCGGAGCATGAGACTTGCAAACATAACGCAATCACTGATCGCGAGCACCTGCATCACGGATCAAGACACAACAAGAAAGCCGTTCGAAGGTACCGTTATCACCATGCGAAATGCACGACTTTTTTCCCGCCACCTCACGCGCCATCTCTCGCTTATTGCTGGATTGCTGCTGCCAGTCGGTTTGTACGCCGGGGACGCCAAAGCTCCGACCATGCCCGATCCGTATAAGGATGGTGGTAATGTTCCGTTGTCGGCGGTGAAATTAACGGCGGAACAAGAAGCTGAATTACTGAAAGATGTCAAAGCCGATGATGCGTTTGATGTGACGTTATTTGCGCCGTCACAAATGATTAACTATCCGGTGTTCGTGGCAGCTTCGGTTGATGGTATGGTTTTTGTTGGCAGTGATGGCAACGGGGCGCAAGGCACGGCAAAACATCGCGGTCGTATTGTGCGTTTGCGTGACACCGATGGCGATGGTCGCGCTGATGAAACGAAAATGTTTGTCAAAGATGTCGATTCGCCACGTGGGGTCGTGTGGGATCATGATCGTCTGTACGTCATCCATCCGCCAAATCTATCGGTGTACATTGATAAGAATGGTGATGGCGAAGCCGATGAATCGAAAGTGTTAGTCGAAGGTATCGGCTGGTCATTTAAAGATCGCGCTGCTGATCATGCGACCAACGGTTTGAATTTAGGGGTCGATGGCTATCTCTACGTTACGGCTGGTGACTTTGGCATTATGAAAGCGACTGGTACTGATGGTCGCGTCATTCAACACCGCGCGGGTGGCGTTATTCGCGTACGCACGGATGGAACTGGGCTTGAAATATTTTCGACAGGAACGCGCAATATTTTAGAAGTCGCGACCAGCCCCTTATTAGACCATTTCACTCGCGACAATACCAATGACGGTGGCGGTTGGAATGTGCGTTTTCATTATTTTACGGGATTGGAAAATCACGGGTACCCTCGGCTGTATCGTTATTTCTCTGATGAACATATTAAGCCATTGGCTGATTACGGCGGTGGTTCAGGTTGTGGTGCCGTGTGGGTTGATGAACCGGCTTTTCGCGCGTGGAGTGGACCTTCAAGTGAACCTTATGCTGGCGCTCCATTTACAGTCGATTGGGGAACGGGTGCCGTTTCGCGCCATGCGGTCAAACGCGTGAGTTCGTCGTATGAAGAAACGGAAAAACCAAAACAAATCGTCAAAGTAACTAAGCCCACCGATGCTGATGTTGATGGCCTGGGCAATATGTATGTCGCCAGTTGGAAAGGAGCGGTGTTTAATTGGGTTGGTGGTGACGTGGGTTATTTAATTCGTTTACGCCCGAAAGGTTTCGTAACGCCACCGTTGATGATGGCGGATAAAGCTGATGCAGCAGCTTTGGTAAAAGAATTATCATCAGATAGTCATCGCCGTAGATTAGCGGCTCAGCGAGAATTGATTCGTCGTGCCCAATCCGGTACGGAATTGCCAGCAGGAGTAACGGCGCTAACCAACGATTTGCAGCAGCCGCTGGCTGTGCGCGTGGTGGCCTTAGGCGCTATTTATCAAACACCGACTCCGCCAACGATGCAGGCAAAACGTGGGGCAAACGATCCTTTAGTTGAATATGATTTACGTTTTTCCGCGATGCGTGGTGCCACTATTAACCCTAGCAGTATTGATCCAACGGATCCACGCGTGGTATTGCAAGGTGTGATTGCCGCCGCGCAGTCGAAACAATTGCCTGCCATATTACCCATCGCGGATAAACTCGCCAATCATGATGATCGCATTGCTCACACCATCGCTCGGGCGTTGGGCTTGCATGGTGAGGTGTCTTATTGTTTTAAATTAATTGACGACACGGGCACCTCAGCAGCGCTGCGCACGGCGGCCTTGCGCGGCGTTGCTATGCATCACACCAAAGAAGCCGTCGATGGACTGATTCAACGTGTGAACACGGAACAAGATCCCGCGCGTCGTCGCGGATTACTCAGCGCCTCATGTCGTTTGCATTTCATCGAAGGTAAATGGAAGGGCGATAGTTGGGGCACGCGTCCCGATACACGTGGACCATATTATCAGCCAGATCCATGGGAATTGACCGACGTGGTATTTGCCGCTTTAAAGCAGGTGTTAGATAAAGCTCCCGGCGAGGAAGTCGGGTTTTTAGTCGCGGAAATGAACCGTAATCGCATTAAATCAAATGACGCACTTAAACGTATTTTGGCTTTGGCGCAGACGGATGCGTCACAAATACCGACCGTTACGGGTCAATTAGCGACGGCCGATGATGTGCCAGCTGAAGCGGTTCCGTTATTAATTAAAGCCGCAACCATGGAAGGCGCAGCGTCGAATACCTACATGCAAGCCGTTATCGCATTAGCGAAAGTAAATAGCGCAGATGGTTTATTTGCCTCATTCATCGCGTTAGAAAAAACTGCTATGATCAGCGGTTCAGAGCGTGACGTCGTGTTGGCAAAAGCCGCGCTGGTCGCGAGTCCACATTTAGAACATCACATTGCAATTTTAGCGAAAATCGCGCGCGGTAGCGAGCAGTCCGAAGCCACTAAGGCTGAACTAACTAAATTGGCGAATGATAAGGATCGTATTGCACAGAACCGGCTTGCGGCCCGAAGTGAAGTGATGGCGGAAGGTATGTTATTAAAATTGGCAGTTGATCAGGATCGTTCGGTCGAAACGCGTTCGGCAGCAAATAAGGCAATCGATGATTTGTGGACAGAGCCAAAGCTGCGCATCCGTATCCTCACCACGATTGGTAAGGATAAGCTGAGCGGACATGCCGAGCGGGTTACATTAGCTTTGAATGACACGGATAA
>SYDV01000103.1 GCA_005801395.1 Planctomycetia bacterium
CTGCTTATCCCTTTACGACGTTGGAACCACAACTGGGCGTCATTGAGCGCATGGAAACGAGTATCGTCTTGGCCGATATTCCTGGGCTTATTGAAGGCGCATCGGAAGGTCGTGGTCTTGGTCATCAATTTTTACGACATGTGGAACGCTGCCCGATTTTATTGCATTTAGTTGATGGTTCAGATGGTGATATTGATGCCATTGAATTACGTGTGCGCGTACTCAATAACGAATTGAAGCGGTTTAATCCTGAACTCGCTGCCAAGAAACAAACCGTCGTGCTCAATAAGATTGATACCAATCCTGAGCTGGTTTTAGTGGCCAAAGAATTGGGCAAACGCCTCAAGTGCGAGGTACTGACCTTATCAGGCGTGTCTGGGGAGGGATTGCAGGAGCTAGAAAATCATCTACTGAGCACCGTGTCAAAGCATCGGAGCCAACGTAACGAGCGCTACCTAAGGGGCTAACATGAACATTCGCGAAGTGCTGCGCGCCATGATCCAACTGCGTTCATCTGACTTATTTTTGAAAGTCGGAGGTCCGCCACGGGTCCGAGTTGACGGTTCAATTCGACAATTGGGCACCACGGTTATCACCAAAGAGGACATGAAAGACGCCTACATGTTGTTGGTGGATGAGCACAGTCGCGATGGTTTTAAGAAGAATCACGAATGCGATACGGCTTTTGAAGAAGAAGATATTGGTCGCTTCCGCGTCAACGCATTCATGCAGCGCGGCAATATTGGATTTGTGTTACGTCACGTTCGCAGCGACATCCCCGTTTTCCAAGATCTTAGTTTGCCAGTCGAAATATTTGAACGCCTAGCGATGTTGCGTCGCGGATTAGTTTTAGTGACAGGTATCACTGGTTCCGGTAAATCAACGACTTTAGCGTCGATGATCGAATACATGAATCGTACCACCAGCCGTCATATTATTACGGTCGAAGATCCGATTGAATATAGTTACGTTGACGACCGCTGTATTATCAATCAACGCGAAGTTGGTATTGACACCCGCGATTTTAAATCCGCCTTACGTAATGCGATGCGTGAAGCTCCAGACGTTATTCTGATCGGTGAAATGCGTGACGTTGAAACGGTGCAAGCGGCGATCGACGCAGCGGAAACAGGTCACTTAGTATTATCTACTTTGCATACCATCAATGCGCAGCAAACGATGGAACGTATTATTAACTTCTTCCCGCCGTATCAGCACAATTTGATTCGTATGCAGTTATCAATGGTATTCCAAGGCGTCGTATCGCAACGTTTAGTGCCGCGCAAAGATAGCGCCGGACGCGTGCCTGGCCTCGAATTGATGATCGCGACCCCCACGATTAAACAAATGATCGAAGAAGGTCGCACCCCAGAATTATATTCAGCCATTCGCGACAGTGTGCATTTCGGCTGTATGACCTTCAATCAATCATTGATGGGTCTCTTTGAAAAAGGGATTATTACCCGTGAAGACGCCCTGTCGACGTCAGATAATCCAGATGAAATGGAAATGCTCTTCCGTGGTATTCAGCGCGGCGCATCCACGTCGATGTTACCAACGGCGGGTGGCGCGAAGCGTTAGGCCAGCCTGTTGAGCGACTTTTTTCGCAGTGGTGTTTCCAGGCGCGAAACATTTACCCAAACGTTGACCTTGGCTGGAATGCGTTGGTTTTTATTATGGTGCTGTGTCTATCTTACGGTCTATACTGCCGACACGCCGCATGCCCCAGCCATAGAATTTCGTGAACTAGCTTGGTACGGACCAACCATTCATGGCGGCTACGGTTTATTCCCAGGTCAAGACGGTACACCAATGATATCGACGATGGGGCGCATCGAACCGAAACGAATATTGGGCAAGCAACAAATGGTGTGGCGACATCGTTATTATGACGTCGAGTCAGTTATGATTGATGATTCAGGCGTGTCTTACGTCGCTTTTGAATTGGGCACGTTATCGTTACGTCACTTCGTACATCGTTCTTGGGATGTTCAATTTACCCCCCGTGGGCAAACATTGCCGACGCAACATTTTCGCACTTTTTATCAGCCATATCAATCATATCAGCCACATCAGTAAGAGTTTTCGTAGCTTGATTACGACTCGAAGCCAAAATTATCGAGGGTATTTCCTGATCATTGATTGCGGTCTTCAATTCCGGGACTTGGTGGAAAGTGAATAGACTTTAAGCTAATTATTCTCTTGATTGTTGTCCTTCAGATAATTACTTGGTCACCCTGAGGACTCATTTTATGCCAAGTAAACCGAGCACGCCAAGCACGCAGAGCACGAAGGATAAGCCGAGCAAGCCGAGCAAGCCGAGTAAGTTACCGAGCCCTAATAAGTCGTCGAGCAAATCACCAGATTTAACCACCACCAAAGAATCGCAGCGTCTCCGTGATCCAGCTCTTTGGCGAAAGTGGGGGCCATATCTTAGTGATCGTTCATGGGGCACGGTTCGTGAAGACGATTCTGCCGATGGTAATGCTTGGCGTTATTTCCCGCATGATCAGGCGCGTTCACGCGCCTACCGTTGGGGCGAAGACGGCATTGCTGGAATTAGCGATGAAAAACAATTATTATGTTTTGCGTTAGCCTTATGGAATGGCAAAGATCCCATTATTAAAGAACGTTTCTTCGGTCTCGATAATGCAGAAGGCAATCACGGCGAAGACGTCAAAGAATATTGGTTTCACTTGGATGCAACTCCTTCGCATTCGCTCATGCGCATGGTCTATAAATATCCACAGTCAGCATTTCCCTATGACCAACTCGTTACTACCAACAAAACGCGCAACCGAAGTGAAGCGGAATTCGAACTCGTAGATACCGGTATTTTTAATGAGAACCGATATTTTGATGTTGAAGTTACCTATGCCAAGGCTTCGCCTGACGATATTGCTATTCGCTTAGCTATTTCCAACCGTGGTCCAGACGCAGCGACCATCGACGTAATGCCGACGCTATGGTTTCGAAATACCTGGAGCTGGGGCCCAGATCGCACAGAGACAGAGCAGCGTCCTTCATTATCTGCTGTGCCTGGTTCGGCGACGATTCACGCACAACATGAAATACTCAATCATTGGGTGCTGGAATATGCGCGTGGACCACAAGGCGATCCAGCATTATTATTTTGCGAAAACGAAACCAATAGCCAACGTGTGTTTAATCAGCCTATGAGCGGATTGTACGCTAAAGATGGCATCAACGATTATCTGATCCACGGCAAACAAACGGCGGTAAATCCTCGGCAAGAAGGCACCAAGGCTTGCGCCCGATATCACTTGGATATTCCGGCAGGTGCAACCGTAGAATTACACCTACGACTGAGGCAAACTTCTTCGGCCCCAAGCGAAAAAACGAAATCTGCTGATAGCTCTGGTAAAGGCGCGGTAAAGGCAACAAAGGCAAATACCTCTAATTCCTTAGCGAAGGATGTAGCAGCAATAATTGCTCAGGGTCAAAGTGATGCGGATGAATTTTACGCCGCGTTACAGCCAAAAAATATTGATGATGATACCCGACGAGTGCAGCGCCGAGCATGGGCGGGCATGATTTGGACCAAGCAATGGTTTGCTTACGGCGTTCCGGCATGGCAACGCCAGACTTCACCGAGTGGCGCCGGACAAGGGTCACATTTTCGCAATCAACAATGGCACCATTTTGAAGCCGCCGATATTATTAGTATGCCTGATAAGTGGGAATATCCGTGGTTCGCC
>SYDV01000104.1 GCA_005801395.1 Planctomycetia bacterium
CTTTGATCGTACTCGAAGAATAACGACTACGACAGGGGCAGACTGGGCAGTTATCAAAGTGATTCGTGGCGAAACGATTTTTTTATCTGCCATATTATCCCTTCACACAAACAACTTGCTTCAACGTGTGCACGACCTCAACGAGGTCTGACTGCGCGGCCATTACGGCATCAATATCTTTATATGCCATTGGGGTTTCATCGATCACGTCTTTGTCTTTGCGGCATTCTACTCCGGCGGTGGCTTTGATGTGGTCGTCGATGGTGAATATTTTTTTTGCTTTGGTGCGTGACATCACGCGACCAGCGCCGTGGCTGCATTAACAGAACGATTCGGGGTTTCCCTGTCCTCGCACGATGTAACTGTGGGCGCCCATGGAGCCTGGGATTATTCCCATGTCTCCTAGGCCGGCGCGTACGGCGCCTTTGCGTGTTACAAAACATTCTTTGCCGAAATGTTGTTCTCGGTTGACGTAATTATGGTGGCAGTTCACCGCCTCTAATTCGGTGGTGAACGGTGGAATACCTGGAGTCATGCGCACCATTTGGATTAAGTTTTCCATCATTACTTGGCGATTGATGCGAGCATAATCCTGCGCCCATTCCACTGCCGCGACGTAGTCGGTGAAATGCTCGGTTCCCTCTGTGAAATACGCTAAATCTTGATCGGGCAAATCGACTCCGGCTTTACGGCAATCTTTTTTCGCCATTTCAATAAAGAACGTACCGAAACGATTTCCGATACCACGCGAACCTGAGTGCAGCATAAACCACACGCGTTGCTCTTCATCTAAGCACACTTCAATGAAATGATTTCCAGTTCCGAGCGTTCCCAAATGGTTGACCGAACGAGTCGCCGAGTCGCCGTCCTTGGCCAAGAATGGAGTGCGCTCAACAATCTCTGCAAAGCCTGCCGCTAAGTGTTCTTTCCATAAATTATCGACACGCACTGGACGCTTTCCCCAGGCTCCTCGGTCGTTACGTCCACCTTCATCCGTGCGTCCATGGGGAACCGCGCGTTCAATGCGTTCACGTAATTCTTTCAGCGAGGTCGGTAAATCTTTGGCGGTTAATGAGGTACGCACCGCGCACATACCGCAGCCAATATCCACACCAACGGCGGCAGGAATAATCGCGCCAACGGTTGGAATTACCGAACCGACCGTCGCGCCAATACCCATGTGCACATCCGGCATCACCGCAATATGGCGGTGAATAAACGGCAACCGTGCCGCATTGATGAGCTGCTTACGCGCTTCGTCTTCTAACGGCACCCCGCGCACCCAGGCTTTAATGGGCTTCGCATCGGCGACGGATATTAATTCGTGATTGGACATGATGTGACCTTATTTATGTGATGTTGTTAGTGTGAAGTAAACGTGATGAGACGTCGCTCGGCAATTAATTCATCGTTCGTCGTTAGATCCTGAATTGATGCCGCTACTGATTCTTGCATTGGTTCCTGCATTTCTCCTTCCCAGCAATCGTAGAGCATGATTTGGAAAGAAGCTGGAAGGATAGAGAGATAGTGATGTAACGCTAAGCGTGATGGCTCGCTGTTCTCGCCGTGGAAATCACAACTGCAGCCCGATGTCGAACCGGCGTAGCGAACACACCAATTCTTTGGAAAATGAGCACGCACGGCCTCATGCCGTTCTGGCAACGCTTTGACGCTAAAAAGCAACGGGTCCGTGGGAAAGACGAGCGGCAGTTCGCAAGTGGATGCGATGAAGAGGGCATGGCACATAGGTTTATTCCTGCTCTTCCTAGGCATTCGACATGCCAATAAACATGGAGTTCTTAATCTGTGATTAAAATAATCGTAAGTTTAGTCATATTATTTACTTACGATTTTTAATCGAATAGCCCGGCTCTCGACCTTGCTGAATAGTAGTCGCTTATATTCTATTATCTTCTCTTATCAGAGACATTGATACGTGAAGTACCTGAACTGCTTCATTGATTGCATCATGATGCGCATGATGATGCTAACGCTCATAGAGGAGCTTTTATGCGTACCACGATGACCGTCGACGATGATCTGTTGCTACAAGCAAAGCAGCGCGCGGCTGAATCCGGTCTCAGCGTGAGCGACGTAATTAATAGTGCACTGCGGCGTGGTTTGACTGAAACTCCTGCGCGTCGCGTGGCGGAATCGGGCACCATTACTTACGGTACGGCGAAAACCGTTGGGCCCGATGACGAGGCGTTGCGCACCTGGCAAACACGGTTGGATGATGAACTCGGTCGCGATAAGGCTGGTTTGTGACTGGCATGTATATTTTACCCGATGTGAATGTGTTAGTCGCTGCTCATCGAATTGATCATCCTGCACATCAAGCTGCTAGAGCTGCACTTGATGATGAAGGACACCGTGGGTTTGCGCTTTGTCCGCATTTATGGAATGGGTTTATTCGTCTGGTAACGCATCCGTCTATTTTTTCCCCACCAACCCCGCTAGCAGTTGCGTTAGATACGGTGCGCGAATGGCGGCAACGACCAACGACACGCATCCTTGCCGACACTCCGGCTTCCTGGGATTTATTTGAGAAATTATGTCGTCTACATCGCGCCCAGGGTAATGCGGTTTATGACTTACACTTGGCGGCCTTGGCCATCAGTCATCGCTGCGTTTTGGTGTCGAGTGATCAGGGATTTGCGCGTTTTGACGGACTGCGATGGAAAACTCCGGACGCTTTAATATGACGGGCGCTGCGACAAAAAAAGTGAAGCCTCGTCCACTCGTCGCTATTGGTTTACTCGGCCCAACGTTGGATGCTGGTGGTGATCAGAAACGTTGGAATCGTTGGCGACCAACGGTTGGTTTATTTCAGCAAAGCGAACTTGCTATCAGCCGTTTTGAGATGTTGCATCAACGGCGATTTGATGGTTTAGCAAAAACCATATCAGCTGATATTATGCAAGTCTCTCCGCAAACGACGGTATTGAGTAAACATATTGAGTTTAGTAACCCGTGGGATTTTGAGGACGTTTACAGCACGTTATGGGGATTCGCCCGCGGTTATGACTGGAAGCCAGACGAGGAAGATTACCTCATCCATATTACGACCGGCACGCATGTGGCGCAAATTTGCTTGTTCTTATTAACCGAATCGCGGCATTTCCCCGCACGTTTAATTCAAACGTCACCCAGCACGCGCGAATCATCGTTACCGAAAAGTCCAGCTGGGGTTGCTTCAATTATTGATTTAGATCTGAAGAAATATGACAAATTAGCACAGCGCTTCGCAGAAGAACAACAGGCGGGCACCACGGTATTAACGGCTGGTGTGCCCACGCGAAATAGCGCCTTTGCCAAATTAGTTGAACGCGTTGAGCGCGTCGCAGTGTCATCACGCTCACCCATTTTATTGGGTGGGCCCACGGGTGCGGGAAAAACCGTGCTCGCGCGGCGCATTTATGAACTCAAAAAACAACGTAATTTAGTCGATGGTCCATTTGTGGAATTAAACTGCGCAACAATTCGTGGTGATCAGGCCATGTCAGCATTATTTGGTCATCGCAAAGGGGCGTTTACTGGGGCGCTGAATGATCGTGACGGTTTATTGAAACGGGCTGATGGCGGCGTGTTGTTTTTAGATGAAATTGGCGAATTGGGATTGGATGAACAAGCCCTGCTGCTGCGAGCCATTGAAGATAAAATATTTTTGCCCGTTGGCGCTGATAAACCGGTGATGTCAGATTTTCAATTAATTGCCGGTACAAATCGTGATCTCGATGCAGGAGTTCAAGCAGGACGTTTTCGCGATGATTTATTAGCGCGCATCAATTTGTGGGCCTTCGTTTTGCCAGGACTAGCCAATCGGCGTGAAGATATTGAGCCGAATATTGATCATGAATTAGAACGTTTTACGCGCGATAGCGGTAAACGCATCACCTTTAACGCAGAGGCGCGTGCGCATTTTTTACGCTTTGCCCATGCGAGTTCGTCTACCTGGGCAGCTAATTTTCGCGATTTGGGCGCAGCCGTTACGCGTTTGGCGACGTTAGCTGATGGTGGTCGAATCGATGAAGCGTTGGTGCGAGAAGAAGAACAACGATTAATGCAACAATGGTTGCCCGCTCGTCCAAGCAACGAAGATATTCTGACTCACATTATGGGCTCGCGCAGCGAAACGCTGGATCGTTTTGATCGCGTACAACTCACTGATGTGGTACAGGTTTGTCGCCAATCACGGTCAGTATCTGATGCGGGTCGCACCTTATTTGCGCTCTCTCGCACCAAACGAAAAGTCACCAACGACGCGGATCGCTTACAAAAATATTTAGCCCGTTTTGATTTAGATTGGGAACAGGTGCGCCAAGGTTCCTGACTTGCGGCATGGGCATCCAGCCCACCATGTGCGCGCATGCCAACACCTGCCGCTGCCGCTACCGAAATCTTATCCTGGTTCGGAAATCGTTCGCTTGCCGAGATTGATTCCGATATTCGGTTAATGACCAACGATCATCCGATATTACGTGCGGCTGAAAATATTGCCGAGGCGGCAAATAGTGATGATGAGCGTTTACGCAGCGAAGGGCTACAGGCATTATTTGCTGGGGTCGTGGAACCGCTCAATGATGGTTTCACTCCTGCTGGTCGTGCCATCTATGCGCGGGTATTTGGGCATATGGTTTGGTATGTGGTACAACGGACTCCAACGCTACAGGCGGCACTAGTCGCGGCTGGAATTACCTCACAGGCCGAATTATTGAGCCGTCACCATCGCCTACGAACTCAAACGGTTCCCGCACCAACGCTGGTAAAACGCGTGGTCGTGCTCAGTCGCGTCACCATTGGTGCAGATATTTTGCTCAGCAGTGTGGTGTTACAACGTTTACATCAGCGTTATCCCACCGCTGAATTAGTTTTATTGGGTGATGGAAAACTTGCAGGATTATTTGGGGGATTACCCCAGGTCCGCGTCCGCCCCATCAGTTATGCACGCCGTGGACCGCTGCGCGAACGTTTAGCCAGTTGGCTGACCGTGAGCGAGGCCGTGCGTGAAGAAGCGCCGGATTTAGTGATCGCGCCGGATTCGCGTTTAGATCAATTAGGTATTTTGCCCGTCTGTGCTGAATCCAAATATTTCCTTTGGGAAAATTTACAACCTGAAGGCAAACCCGTTCGTAGTTTGGCCACGTTATTAGACGAATGGTTGGCTGACCGTTTAGCACTGAATCGTAGTCCCTCTATCGTGCCACGCGTCGCGCTATCACCAAACGCCTCTGTGCTGCAACAAACCCTACGCGCAGCGTTCGGCAGCAGACCAATTGCGGCGATTAAACTTGATCATGGTGGTAATATCGCCAAAGCCCTGCCACGCAGCGCAGAGGTTGCGATTTTAAAACAATTCCGCGCACGTGGCTGGCGAATTTTATTGGATCGCGGTTTTGGTACCGATGAATTAGCCAATAGCGATGCGCTATTACATGAGGTCGGCTGGACAGCGTGTGATATTGATGACAGCGATAAAGGTCTGGGCTTAGCGGTAAATCAGCTTAACCGCGATCAGCTCGCATCACATGACGTTATTCGGTTTCATGGTTCCATTAGCGGTTGGGCCGCCGCGTTAGCCTGCTGCGGACACGCATTGAGCTACGACAGTGTTGGCCATCATTTAGCCGGCGCGCTCAGCATTCCGGTCACGGTCGCGTTCACTGGATTTATTGATCCTGGCTTTCCTATTGCCTGGCAACCACGTGGACGAGCCGCCATTTCCTTAGTGCAAATCCCCACGGCGGAAAAATCTTTGCCCGCTACTTGGGAGCCACTATTGAGCCAAATTCCTGTGGCGTAACCATATACGGTGTTTCTAGTTAGATGCTTTTCAAAAGGTCTGATTGTGACCGCATAATCGTACATAACATGTGCCCCCCGCACTGACGCCCCCTGGCGGAGTGCGATTATGAATAACCAGCCGATCAACATCAATCCGAGCCCATCGATCGTACCTGAACCACAGGTCAAGATCGCCAGCGACACGCTCCCGCAAATCGAAGAATTGACCATCGGTGAACGAGCGACGCGCATCTTGTTAGGCGCGCCGCGCGATTTGCGTGATCGAACTATTTTTCATAGCATTACCTTAGTGTCAGTGTTGGCCTGGATTGGTTTAGGCGCTGATGCGCTGTCGTCTTCGAGTTACGGCCCACAAGAAAGTTTTCGCGTTATTCGCGATCATCCGCATTTAGCGTTAGCCCTTGCTCTACTGACGGTCAGTACCGTTTTTCTTATTTCGTCGGCCTACAGTCGCTTAATCGAAGTATTCCCTAACGGCGGTGGTTACGGCGTCGCTTCACGCATGCTGGGCGCGCGGGTTGGCGTGGTGTCGGGCTGTGCGCTATTGGTTGACTATATTCTCACTATTACCGTTTCGATTGCCGCTGTTGGTGATGCTTTATTTAGTTTTATTCCTGCTGTCTGGGCAAGCTGGAAATTTCCAATTGAAGTAGGTATTATTATTAGCCTGATGGTGCTGAATTTACGTGGGGTAAAAGAATCCATCGTTTATTTGACACCAATATTTATGCTCTTCGTCTTGGTCCATATCGTGCTTATTGGTGGTGGTTTAGTATTACATTTAGATGCCACCCAGGCCGTCGCCGAACGCGTAACCACGGGTTTTTCTAACGATGTCAACACCATTGGTTGGATCGGTATGCTTATGCTATTATTAAAGGCTTATTCGTTGGGCGGCGGTACCTATACCGGCATTGAAGCGGTGTCGAATGCCTTGCCGCTGCTGCGCGAACCACGCGTCGCCACAGCCAAGCGCACGATGTTGTACTTGGCCATTTCTTTAGCGGTTACTGCCGCTGGTTTATTACTCTGCTATTTGATTTGGAATGTGCAGGATGTTCCTGGGAAAACGGCCAATGCCGTGCTCGCCGAAATGGTCGGAGCGCATTTACCTTTTAGTCATGCTTTTGTCATTGCCGTACTGGTCACCGAAGCAGCATTGTTAATTGTCGCTGCTCAAGCTGGATTTATTGGTGGTCCACGCGTGTTAGCCAATATGGCAGTGGACTCCTGGATGCCGCACCGTTTTAGCGCGCTGAGTGAACGCTTAAATACCGACAACGGCGTTTTAATCATGGGCTTCTTAGCGCTATGCGGTTTATGGCTGACGGATGGCAATATCACCATGTTAGTGGTGATGTATGCCATTAATGTATTCCTGTCATTTTCGCTCACCATGCTCGGTATGATGCGCTGGTGGTGGCGCGAAAAAGCTACGAGGTATCTGAAAGCTCGACGCCTATCCTTATTCGCTGCTGGCTTTGTCATTTGCGTCACGATTTTGCTGGTAACTATTTGGCAAGAATTTGATCGTGGCGGCAGTATCGCACTCATTGTCACCGGCTTACTAACCGCGCTGTGTCTAATTATTCATGGGCATTATCGCTTGGTTTCAAAGAAGCTGCACACCCTCTATGCCGAATTAGGAAATCAGCCCAGATCAACAACGCCGCCCAAAACTCCATTTGACGTTAAAGCACAAACCGCCGTCGTCTTAGTTGGTAATTATGGCGGACTCGGCATCCATACCGCGCTCAACGTGTTCCGCGTATTCCCTGGGGTCTATAAAAATTTAGTGTTTATTAGTGTTGGCGTGGTGGATTCCGGGGCATTTAAAGGACAAGACACGTTAGACCGTTTACGCGATCGCACGCGCGAAAATTTACAGCGCTATATTGAGATGGCCAACGCCTTAGGCGTTCCTTCAACTGCGCATATGGTTATTGGTACTGATGCAGTTGACGAGGCTGAAGAACTCTGCCTGCATATGACAAAGAAATACAAAAGAGTCACCTTTTTCGCTGGGAAAATTATCTTTCAACGCGAACGCTGGTACCACTGGTTACTGCACAACAATACCGCTAATTCGCTTCAGAAACGCTTACATTGGGTCGGCCAAACGATGGTAATTATACCGGCGCGGATCGGAAAAAACTAAGTTTAGATTTACTGCGTAATTTGGCGGCGATAAGCGCGACTGCCTTCGCCTTTATTTTCTGGATGATGCAAGGCGTTAATCGCATTGCGATAGAGTTCGACTAATGCCGGACCAACAACGCTAATATCAAAGCGTAAACGTGCATCGGTTTGCGCGGCCGTTCCCATTCGTTCACGCTCGACGGGATCCATCAACACACGGCTTAAGGCTTTTTGTAAAGCGTCATTATCACCACCAGACACCATCATTCCGGTTTGATCATGGTGAATAATTTCTTCTACTCCCGTATGTGCATAGGCAATAACCACGCGGCCAGCTCCCATCGCGGCAATGATAGGTGCGACTTGTCGTTCAGTCGATGACATCACAAAAATATCGATGAGCGGCAATAACATTCCTAAATGAGGACACCAAGATAGTTCACACCATTTGTTCATCGATTCGTTGAACAACGTTTCGCGTAAGTTGGCTTCATAATCTGCATCGGCATAGGCAATAATTACTTTAAATACGATGCCGGAATGATGTAACGCTTCTAATACTTTAAGAATCGCTTGAGTAGTTTGGTCACCGGGCACAGCAAAAAGACCGATGACGGGAAGCGTCTGAGTAGGTGCGGCCTCGCGTTTCGATTCGTTAATTATTTTCTCAAAATCAAAGGCATACGGTAATTGCGCTACGTTATCATTCGCAAGTTTTGCCCGACTTACATAATGTGCACGATGGGCTTCGGTTGGGACTAATACCCAACTAATCGATTGATGATTTAAATCTTTTGCTTTAGCAGGAGGTAATATGTCATCGATGCTGACTAAAATGGGGACCGTTAATTCTTTCGCGATGGCACGTGCGGCGGACATCGCTTCGCGACCATGTAAATGCACCACATCGGGACGCCACTCGGTAACTTGTTCCATTAAGGCGCGTTTTCCGCCCAACCACCAACTCGCTCGACCTGAACGATAACGTAAAATCGTGACGCCTGGAATATCTGCGTCATCACCGGCTGCGAATGCGACTTCATGGCCTTGCTGTTTCAGCCATGCAATTGCCGTCAGGACGTCACCAGTTTGAGCCGCATGCAACGATGTGGCTAAATGCAAAACTCTCAATCCGATCATGGGGGTGAAGCTCGATCCACACCTTGCGCGCCGCGTTGTTCATCAATGACATCTAATTCTTCACCAGGTACGGCATAGCGCCCAGCAAACCACGCACCCAGGTCACGCTCACGACAGCGTTCGCCACAAAATGGAAATTGTTTCGGGCGCAGGTCAGCAGCTATCAGCACTGGGCGGCCACAGGTTGGACAGGTCATAGTTTCGGCCATCGGCGAAGAGTTTCAGGCTCGTCCGCCAGTGTCCAGCTTTGTCAGTGGCTGGACCAAACGAGCGTTCGTTCCATGCTAGCAAACATGTTATGCACGCGTGTCTTGTTGGTGCTGATGGCGGTGGTTGCCTGCCAAAGTGCCGATCCCGCCCGTTCGATTGATAGCTTGTTAGCGCAGGTGCCCAAAGGCGGCGTTGCGGCAGTCGCTATGTCGAACCTCACCGAACGGCATTGGATTATTCGTCGTAACGCTGAGCCAGGACTCAGCTTAGCATCAACCGCCAAGCTTATCGTTTCGTCTGCCGCGCTGCTTGGTTTAGGAGAGAATTACACTTTTTCCACGAAGCTCGTTGGTCTTGGTGCCATCGGTGCCAACGGCAGCCTTCCTGGTCTTGGAATTATTGGCGGAGGCAATCCCTGCTTCGACGAACACTTCGCCCCTGGTCGCGATCCCGATAATGTCTTCCGAGCCTTCGCTGCTGAGCTCACTCGCCAAGGTGTATTGCGTATCGACGGAGATCTGGTGATTGATGCCAGCCTCTTCAGCGGACCAATTCGACCAGACACTTGGCCAGCCGATCAAGTAAATCAACAACGCTGGTTTAGTGCGCCTGCGTCCGCTTTTGCTTGGAATGATAATTGTATTGAAGTGCGTATCGTTCCTCAGGCGGTCGGTAAAGCCTGTCTCATTCAAACACGACCAGCATCAGCGAAAATTACCGTAATTAACCAAACTCGCAGTTTAGCGAGCGGCGCGGGCCGCAATGCCATTTCACGTTCTTTATCGTCAAATACGATTACGGTCAGCGGAACCTGTGGCCAAGCTACGGCATGGTTTCCACTCGCCATTGAATCTGAACCTGACTTATTAATTGGCGACCATTTCAAAGGCATGCTTATTGCCGCTGGTATTCCGGTAACCGGAACTGTTCGCTTAGGTCCAGTCTCTGTTCAGGCGGGTCCACTATTACTTCATTCGCAACAGCCATTAATTCCTGCAATTACTCTATTCAATCAACATAGTCAAAATTTCTATGGTGAACAAATATTGCGCTTACTCGGTGTTCATAAACGCGGAGAAGGATCTATCACCGCTGGCTGCCAAGCAGCCACAGCAATTATAGAGGAACATCTCGGCACCGGTATGGGACCAATGACATTATTAGATGGCTGTGGCTTGAGTTATGGCTGCAGCGCAAGTGCGACCTATTTGGTTAATTTACTCGATGGCATGCACCGTCACGCGCAAGGAATCAATTTCCGCGCAAGTCTGAAAGACCGCCCAGCAACCGGCGTACGTGGATTAGTCAAAACCGGAACCCATAACGAGGCCAGAGCGCTCGCTGGTTATTTTGACGCCCCAGGCGGACAACAATACGCTTTTGCCATTCTGCTAAATCGAGGACAATCAAACAGCATCGCCTGGGCCGATAAACTCCGCGAACAGTTGTACCAAGCGCTCGCTGCTGCAGCCGCCCGTTAGGACCGTCGCAACATGAAATTCCTCCCCTCAGTGCTGTTGGCGCTCCTCGCAAATCGAGGCAGTCGGAAAAATCTCGCCGTGCTCGGGCAGTTTTGTCTCACCTTATTGGGTGTCATTATCCTCTATGCTTTTTTATTTCAGTTTTTAATGCATCTGGAAAATCAAAAGCATAGCCTCATGAGTGCCTTCTATTGGGTTATGACCACCATGACGACGTTGGGCTTTGGCGACATTACGTTTAAAAGTGACCTTGGACGTTTTTTTTCCATGCTCGTCATGCTAACGGGCGTGTTCATGTTATTGGTGATGTTACCCTTCACCTTTATTGAATTGCTCTACGCCCCCTGGATGAAAGCTCAGTCAAATGCCAGAGCGCCGCTTCAAATCGATCCTAACGTAAATGGTCACGTCATTATTGTGCATTTCGGCCCCGTTGCTGAATCACTCATCGACCGTTTAAACACTGCTCAAATTCCCTACGTAGTAATTCTAAGTGATTTAAATAATGCCTTAGAGCTACATGACCGCGGCATTTCGGTCATGCTTGGGGAAATTGATTCGCCTGACACTTATCGCAAGGCCGGTGCAGAACGAGCCTCTTTAGTTGCCACCCTTAGTACAGAATTGGTCAATACCAACGTCGTATTTACCGTGCGTGAAGTGGCTGAAAACGTCCCCGTTTTTTCCACCGCGCGCAGCGATACCGCTGAAGATGTTTTACGCCAAGCTGGAAATACCCAGGTCTTGCGCCTCGGCCGCATGCTCGGGCTCGCCATGGCACGACGCACACATGGTGGTGATAATTTAGCGCATGTCATTGGTTCATTCGGAGATTTATTAGTCGCCGAAGCGGCTGTCCACGACACCCCATTAGTCGGGAAAACGTTACGCAGCGCGCGTATCCGTGAACACTTAGGAATTGCCGTTGCCTGCGTGTGGACTCGCGGCTCCATGCAAGCAGCCGGTCCCGATACGCTCATCGAAGGACAATCGATGGTGGTGCTGATCGCCACCCGTGCACAATTAGATGCCTGGGATGAAACATTCTGTATTTACAGCGCTAATTCAGATCCAGTGCTGATTATCGGTAGCGGTCGCGTTGGACGAGCAGCCATAGAAAATCTTACCGCGCGACGCATTCCCTATCGTGTCATCGATAAGCAGCCCGAGCGTGCCATTAATCCTGAGTTTATGATAGCTGGAGACGCCACCGACCGAGCGGTTTTAGAACACGCTGGAATTGAGAAAGCCCCCACGGTTCTCATTACCACGCATGATGATGATACGAATATATTTCTAACCATTCTATGCCGTCGCATGCGACATAATATGCAAATAATTAGTCGCGTAACACGTGATCGTAACGTCGTCACCATGGAACGCGCCGGTGCCGACTGCGTGCTGTCGTATGCCACCATGGGCGCAAACGCGATCTACAATCATTTACGCCACACGAATGTCCTTATGCTCACCGAAGGACTTAACTTAGTACGTGTTCGAATTCCGCCCCAATTGGCAGGAAAATCTCTAATTGAATCAAATGTCCGCGCCGTCACTGGTTGCCTCGTCGTCGCCATTAATACCGAAGCTGGCACTGAAGCACTTCCTCCGCCAGATAAACCATTGCCTGAAATCGGTGAATTATTGTTGGTTGGCGACGAAGACGCAGAATCGCGATTTCTCCACCATTACCGCACCGGGCTAGAAAAATAATTTACCATGCAAAAAATATATACTTACAAATCCTGCTCCACCTGTCGCAAAGCAATTAAACACCTGGAGCAGGCTGGTATTCAAACGC
>SYDV01000105.1 GCA_005801395.1 Planctomycetia bacterium
GGGTGAGGAAATTCGTATTCTGGGCGTGGACAATATGAATGATGAAAACAACGTGCAATTTCCTGATCGATTAGCAATTGGTAAAGATGTGTTCTCAGGCATTTTTGGCGCTGATCGAAATTTTAACGGAACTAAATCGACTCGCGTTCCTGACCCTAACAATCCAGGCAAACCTGAATTCGATAGCATAATAGCTCTATTTGGCAAACTTGACCGCGGACCTGTTCCGAAATCGGTGCGCATGCGTGCCTCCGTGGTTTCGCGTTTTAATTATTATGATCCACGACTGCCCTTAGTAACCAGGTAAACACATGATTTACAGCCGACCGTATCCACAGCGCGCTTTTACCTTGTTGGAACTCACGATTGCCATTGGTCTTGGCTTAATGGTTGTCTACGTAGCGATGGCAGGACTCCGCACTGCGTCACAAACTATTTCAATTGCTCAGCGTATGTCGATGGAAAACACAATCATACGTAGCGGCATGATGATCGCATTACATGAAACTGATTTTTGGACTAGTCATGACAACCCGAAAAATGAACCCAATGACAAAGGAAAGTATCAACTACTTCGGCAAAAATCGTCTACTAGCGGTGGCATTTATTCTCAATTTCAAGGTCTCCCTTTCACACCAATGGAAGACAGCACTATTTTTGCTAAGAATGGTACCCACAATAATCCAGGACAAAATGATGCCGGCTATAAAGAAGATGTGACTGGTTGGGACCCTCATGCTTGGGGTGCCCATGAAGCCCGTGGCTGGTCATGGGGTAATTTAGTTGAACGAGTTCCGGTTAAACATTCCTGGGGCATGACCGATGACCCTGCTAATCCCGGCGTAAAAATACCGGATCTTGATAAAAACGGCAACCAAAAGAATGGGCCTTCAAGTACTTTTATCTCGAACGACACGACTCATGCCATCAAGAAACGCCAAATATTTGGCGCCTATCATCTAGCCGCATCAACGGATAATTCCTCCCCACATCGTTGGCAACAAAAACAGCTGGAAGGTCTTAAGCGCACCTTAGGTTCTTACGGCATGCTAGAATATGCACCCGCTAATATCGCGCTGATGATTTACAGTAAACGTCAGGGGTCTAATCGCTGGGCCGTCTCTCCTGAATGGTGTTATCAAAGTGGGGGAAAAGATGGATATTACCTTGGAGATGATAATCGAACAAATGGCATTAATTTTTCGCATGACATTATGCACGCCACCTTGGGTAACGTTTATGCTTTGCCAAATCCGCGTAAAGGTATTGCCAACGCGTTAAATGATGGCGCAATTAGGCCACTCAATGAGTTGCGCGACATCAGTAGTCGACGTTGGAGCACGGGCATATCTACAAGCGTCTATGCAAACGATGACACAGCACGTAGCGTCAAGGCTATTTTAGCTGACGTGGATATTTCAAAAGCATGGCTTGATCACAACTCGGGAAGCGCACCAGAGAATTGGCCTGGACTGACCGTTTCAACCTTACGCTATGTTCGCACAGGCGCCTTTGTCTGCCTCAATCGCATAACTTGGATCAGTCCGATGACGGGGAAAGAAACCGAATTTACCTTTACCTCATTCGGCACCACGCTGCGTGGAGCTCGTCAACAGCGCACAAAAAATGGTTCGGGCTGGGCCGATCCGTACAAAGGATATGACCCTTCTAAACCAGAAACTGTACACTTAGACCATTATCCCCAAAAACCATGATACACCAAACAATAAATCAAAAAGGCACGATTCTCATTGTTGTCGCAGGTATTTCCGCCTTATTAGCGAGCATGAGTCTTGTTTTCTTAACCCGTATGCGCAGTGATATATCCGAAACCAACGCCATCGTACGAGAAGCGCAAGCCCGTATTATGCTGTCAGCTGCTTGCGCCTATATTCAGGAAGCATCACGACTGGGATATGATGGTATAGGGACAAAAGATACAAACTTTCACCCCGAGGGTTATGGTTGGATAGACGTACGCGATGGCGCAATTGGCCCCAAGCCCAGCGCTATCCCAATCCCAAGGACGCCTACTAATCCAGTAGGTTTTTTTTACACTTCGACATCAACAGAAACAGCACCACACAGCGAAGCTGATAATTATACTTTCAGAGATGATAATTCTACCATATTTCCAATTGGTGCGGCACGTCGTTTCGACATGTTCATGAAAACGATACCGCCATTTGCCATTCGCTTGGACGCGACACCTAATCCCATTGATCCACAGAACGGAATTCCATTTTTATCCCGTCCTGACCCCCTACCAGTACTACCAAGAGCATATAACTGGAGCAATCCTAGCAACAAGGATTTTACAGAATTTGAAACCGGTGATCCCCGTCCTGTTTCGAATTCGTTGGATTTAGCATGGTTTCGGTTGTTCCGATTAGGACCACAACCACATCCCAATTTTTCCACAAAATACCCAGATGGATATAAACAATATAATCCGGCAACCTTCATCGTAACCGTTGGTGCGGGTGCAACTGGTGGATTCCGTTATTTTGGTACCCCTCCCAATGGTCGGCCAATTGAAATGACTAAGGCTGATGAACAAAGATTTGGCACAAAGGAAAATTTTGCTGCCCTACAATCAGAAGAATTGCGCTATTGGTATTTGGTTGAATGGAGCCCTGCCGTAGGTGGGCAATTATTATTTAACTCCATTCATCATCGCGATGGTAAATACGACGCCAACGGAGAGTATTTTGCGATAACTCAGTATGCACAATTTCCCCAAAACAAATCCCGTTACTCACACTCTCAGGGAAAACTTAAAAACTTTGGTGGTACGATTCGCTTTATACAACGCTTAGCAACCGAACCACCAGAATGGTAGACAGGATTAGCGTGCCGGATGATCTTTGCCTCTATGCTTACATAGAGAATGCATGAAGGCCTGATCCCAACCAACCTTCGTCTCTTTCCTTGTACAGTAGCCAAAGCACCTTGGTATTCCCGAGGTAACACCGTTTTAGGCTACTTGCTATGGACCATCCCCCACCCACCCTTGATCAGGCTACTGCTCTACGATTGCTGTTGGCCAATCGATCCATGCTGTTGGGGTACATTAATGCCATTACGGGAGATCCGACGCTGACCGAGGACGTCTTTCAAGAGGTGTCCCTGGTGGTGATGAATAAATACGCCAGCGTCACCGACAGTGATGGCTTCCGTCCGTGGTCGCGGACCATTGCGCGCTTTCAATCATTAAAAGCGGTCAACCGGCGGCGTTCTTCGCCGCTCATCATGTCGGGCGAAATTATTGATCGCCTAGATCAAGCATGGGACGACCGTGAACGCGATCATCCACGTTCTACGTCCATAGATGCATTAGAACACTGCCTGAGTAAACTGACACCCAAAGCGCAAGAACTCGTGCAAATGCGTTATCACCAGGATTTGTCCGGGCAAATTATTGCTGAGCAGTTAAAAAAGCCGCTGAATACTATTTATGTCGCTTTGAGTCGCATCCACCGCTCACTCGGTGAATGCATCCGTGGAGAAATTTCTCGTCGTGAGGCTCAACATGCCGAATAATGAATATCAAAACAGCAGCAATGAAGAAGAAGCACACCTGAAGTGTGACTTTGAAACCCTAGCTTTACTCTATTTAGAGGGGCTAGCTGACCAAGAACAGTTAGTGCAATTTAATTATTATTTACACAACCAACCAAATGCCGCGGCACAACTAACGGAAATTGCTGCGCTCCATGCGCAATTGCGCGAACTTGGTCATACGCACACTGCCCAGCCCATAATCACTGACCTACCGATTAATAAATCCACCTCAAAAATTCGCACCTCTGCACGACGCTCTACGTTTTCAGATCGGCACTCCCCGTTTACGCTGCGGCGTTTGGCGTTAGCCGCAATTATTGTCATAACCATAGGCGCACTCGCGCTATCAGTAAGCACACCAGCGCCAAATAATCGACTTATCATAGAAAGCGGAGAGGTCGAATTAACTCGCGCAGGAAATAATGTAACGATTTCGGAATCGATCACCCTATTACCAAAAGATCAATTTTCGACTCGTGCCAATAGCCGAGCCGTGATATTAACGGATGACGGCAGTCGAATGGTCATCGCACCGAATAGTCAAATCATTTGGCAACTTGATCAGGTGGCCATTCATCTGGACACCGGTTCTATTTTGGCCGACATCACACCACAACCATCTGAAAAACCTTTTAGAGCCAACACCAGCCACGCAAATATTACGGTTATAGGGACACGCTTTTCGCTGACCGCTGATCAACAATTATCCATATTAGACGTTGATCACGGAAGCGTTCGTATTGAAAATCGTAACGATCAGCAATCTGTGGTGGTAGAATCACAACACTCCACCGGCACCATTGGCTCAGGCATGCTGACGGCGGTTGCGAACACACACACCAGCACCAATTCAACCGGTTTAACTGGTGATTATTTCAACCATCTCGATTTTACCCAGTGGACCTTTCGCCGCATCGATGAACAGATTAATTTTGATTGGTTACAAGGTTCACCCGATCCACGCATTGCCAGAGAATCGTTTTCCGTGCGTTGGCGCGGTTATTTAATTCCACCAGTTGATGCATCCTACACCTTTTTCGTTGAAGTCGACGACGGCGCCCGTTTATGGATTGGCAATCATTTATTAATCGATCGCTGGGGTCGAACCTCCCGCACCCAATTTTCCGACTCAATGACCCTCAACGCCGGACAACCCTACGCCATCCAACTAGATTATTTCCAAGAACCCGCCGATTCACTCATTAAATTGCACTGGAGTTACCCGGGTCAATCACAGCAAATCATACCATCGCAGCACCTTCGCCCAATGAATTGGGAATCGGATAAATAGCTGCGAGCTACGAGCTGCGAGCTACGAGCTACGAGCTACGAACTACGAGCCGATCCATAAACAATAAATACCAAATTGAAATAAAACGGCCGCCGAGCGCCGGTAATCGGGCAAAATGGGAGCAGCGCGACCGCCCGATTATTTTTTCGTAGCGAAGCGAAGAAAAAAAGGCGCGACAAAGGAGCGCGGGGCATGGGGCGGAGCCCCAAAACAAACAGCGCCCCAAAACTAAGAGTCCGTATAGGTATATACGCCAGCCTGACCACTCGTCTCAGAAACCCCCACCCGCAAGCGACGCACCGATAAACGACCAAACGATTGCTGTAAGCGTCTAAATAATTCACGACCAATCCAAGCCGCGAAGTTTTCTGCCGACGTATTATTAATCGGCAGGACGATCACTTCCTCCGTTGGCGCTAAATAGCGACATGCACCATAGGTCACTTCCGTGTGGGCATCATCGCGATGATGAAAACGTAATTCACGATGTTCTCCTGGAATTAACCAGTGTTCGTCCAAATGGTCACAGATGGCTTTAATAATGGGCTTAACCATTTTGAAATCGATGACCAAGCCATGTTCACTGAGCGTCCCATCCACTTCTGCGACCACTTGATAATTGTGGCCATGGAGACGTTCCTTCGATCCGTCAGGGAAAATGAGGAAGTGAGCACATGAAAATTTCAAGTACTCCTTTTCAATCAGGATCGACCATTGTTCCATACGTACTCCGGCTTGGGCAGACATACGCTTGCACGCGCCGCCAAATTCGCAACCCTCCTGCGCATGTCTGAAGCGGTCAAAGCCCTGTTTGCCAATATCGCGCCGAAGTATGACCTGCTCAATCGGGTTCTATCGGCGCGCAACGATGTCCGATGGCGCAAACGCATCCTCGGTCAGGTTCGTGGAGCCCCTGGCGATGTCCTCGACTTAGCTTGTGGGACTTTTGATTTGGGTCTAGAAGCGTTGGAACAAGGCAAAGCTCAGCGCGTGCATGGTTGTGACTTCTGCCAACCCATGTTGGTGGCAGGCGCTGAGAAACGACGTGGCCATCCCCTAAGCGCCAGTGTTGGCGACGCGCTGCATTTACCCTTCGCCGATGGTTCTTTCGACCTCGCTATGGTGGCCTATGGCTGGCGTAATTTTGGTGATCCACAGGCATCGGTGCGTGAACTAGCGCGCGTTTTACGCCCTGGCGGCCAATTACTCATCCTGGAATTTTTTCGCCCAACTTCTTGGTGGCCGAAGACTTTTTATGGCACGTTTGGTAAAGTCGTATTCCCCCTCGCCGGTGGTGCGCTGGCCGGAAATGCCAGCGCCTATCGCTACCTTAATGACAGTATCGCTGGTTTTTTATCACAAGACGAAGCTGACGCCGCGATTGCTGCGGGTGGCTTTGGGGAACGACGCTGGGAATCTTTTTTTGGTGGCATCAGTCATGGAGTCGTCGCACAACTGACTTAGCTCTCGGCCCTAGCGTGCCCTTTCGCGTCGCACATTTCCCCATTAGAGTCCCGGCATGTTGATCCTGCTTTTACGCGTGGTGTTCGTAACGTTGTCAGTCCTCATTGGACTCACGAGCGGTTCATTATTGTACAATCAAGCGATGGGCGATTCATTGCCGCCATGGTTTGGTGGCGCGATGGGATTTGGCATCGCCATCACCTTGGTCGCATGCGAAGACGCTTTTCGCCGCCGCTTTACTCGCAGTTTAGTCGCTTTTATTCTTGGCCTCGGTGCAGGTCTTACGTTAACCGCTTTGCTTCTCGTGGTGCTGCGTTTAGTCATTCAAGACGATGCCATAATTAATAATTTAGATCTGCCGCTCGCACTCGTCACCACATATTTGGTCTTAATCCTGGTGCTGCGCAATGCCGATCATTTCCGCATGGTGGTTCCATTTGTTGAGTTTCGTTCAGAACGAGCAGACGCTGGCGCGGTAATTCTTGATGGCGCGGTATTGGCGGATGGCCGCATCGCCGCCTTAGTTAATTCGGGTTTGTTGCCACGACGCTTACTCATTCATCGTCAAGTCTTATTAACATTAGAAACCGGAACGGGATCGAGCGATACGTCACTCGCAACACGTTCTCGCCGCGCATTAGAAGGACTCACCGAATTACGCGGTTTACCGAACGCTCAAATTGAAATTGACGACACCGAAATTCCCAACGCCCATTCATTAAGTGATATACTAACCAATCTCACACGTTTAGAAAACGGCCGGCTCTTAGTCGCCGACCGCGATATTATTACGCGCGCTCGTAATGAAGGGCTAGCGATTATTGATGTGGGAAGTTTAGCGAACGCTTTATCGCCAGCCCTGCGCACGGGTGAACAATTATCAGTCTCGATTGAAAAACCAGGCGACGGACGTGATCAAGGCATCGGATTCTTGGATGATGGCAGCATGGTAGTGGTTACCGGTGCGGCAAATCACGTCGGTAAACGCGTACCATGCACCATTATGCGTCTGCATCACACCAGTAATGGCCGAATGATTTTTGCCGATATTGCCGGATCATCAAGCAAGACCGATGGAAAAACTACGGCTGCTCCATCGGCTTAATCGTTTGCTGCCAACCAGGAATAGTTGCGCATTGCGCTTCAATTTCCGCAGCCATCGCTGTGTCATCGAGAATCACTGACCATTCACGATTTTGCGTCAGTGCATAGCGAGTCCAATTATGGCTACCCAATAATAATGTGCGGCCATCAACGACGATCGCTTTAACGTGCGTGGTGCGATCAAGTTCATCTAGCAACACGGTCACACCGTGAGCGCGTAACCACGTCATCGCTTCCGTGTGTTTATCATCTGGCTCCTGCGTTTTCCAATCGCGCCCTTGATCCATAACCACACGCACATCAACCCCGCGAGCAGCGGCGTCACTTAACGCTTGTAATAATGCGGCAATTGGAC
>SYDV01000106.1 GCA_005801395.1 Planctomycetia bacterium
GCTGGGTCAAAGGCTGATTTATTGCCACGTTTGAGTTTAACCGCGAGCGGTGGAACACGTTCAAATGAATTACGCGATGTTTTTGATCCGGAAAATATCGTATGGAATCTGTTAGGGAATTTAACTCAGCCATTATTCGACGCTGGCCGACGCGACGCGGTGGTTGATGAACGCCAAGCGCGGGTTCGTGAAGCCGCTGCGAATTGGGCGAGTTCCGCCATTAATGCTCTAAAAGAAGTCGAAACCGCCTTGGTCAACGGTGAAATTATTCAAGACCAAGTGCTTCATGGTCAGCGCGCTGCCGAAGAAAGCGATGCGGTCGTTATTCATTTACGCGAACGTTACCGCGATGGACTGAGCGATGGGCTGACGTTGTTACGTGAACAACGCACCGCTCTCAACCAACAAATTACCCTACTGGCGCTTCGACTGGATCAATTACTCATTCGTATTGATTTATTATTGGCCTTAGGTGGGGCCTCTCTCGCTGATGAAGCAGATGTTATAACCAACGCCACCAACTCACCAACCATTTCGCCGGTTATAACACCGAAAGCTGGAGATAAGCCATGAGGCTTCTTTGGAAAATTATTTTGCCGGTGATCGTTTTAGCTATTGGCGGCGCATTATTTAATTTTTTCCTCCTCACCAAACGTGACCCCGTACGTAAGCCGATTATTATTACCCCAGCAACGGTAACGGTTATAAGTGCTCAACCACAAACTCGCCGCGTCAATATCAGTACCCAAGGCTTAGTTCAGGCGCGTGCTACCAGCGCACTCGGGGCCGAAGTTGGCGGGCGCGTGGTGTGGGTGCGGCCTGATTTGGCAACCGGAGTCTTAGTCCATGCCGGCGATGAACTTTTGCGCATTGATGACACCGATTATTTAGCGGCAGCAGCAGAAGCGGAAGCGCAATTAGCTTTACGACAAAAAGAATTGGCAGAGGAACAATCCGAGGCCAGCCGCGCCGCACGTGAATGGTCGGCGATTGGCACTGGAGAACCGAGTGATTTAGTGTTGCGAAAACCACAATTAACCGCGGTTAAAGCACGCATCGCCGCCGCTGAAGCGGTTTTAATGAAAGCCAAGAACGATATTACCCGCACCGTGGTACGCGCGCCGTATAAAGCACGCATTGAACGAAAAACCATTGATCTCGGTAGTCGAGTATCACCTGGCAGCGAATTATTGAGTCTACAAGCTGCCGATGCTTACGAAGTAGTGATGCCTGTCACTCTAGATCAATTACGCTATTTATCCCTACCACTACGCGGTGAAGTGCTCACCAAAGGACCATCCGTCACGTTTTCCGCGACCTTGAGCGACACCGTTGTTAGTTGGCCGGGACGAGTCGTTCGCACTGAAGCCGGACTCAACGCGCAAACGCGCATGCTGCAAGTTATTGCACGCATTGAACAACCAGACGATGGAAGTGTTCATCCTTTAATGACTGGTCTTTTCGTAAAGGCTCACATTAGCGGCATTGAAGTTGAACACGCAGTGGAGTTGCCGCTTACGGTCCTCCAGGCAGATGATGCCATTTTTATTTTTCAAACTTCCGGTGGCGCCTCCGATAGCCTAAACGGTGTCGTTCAATCACGAAAAGCCACGGTGATTGAACGGAATGAAACCAAGGTCTTGTTGCGTGGTGAATTAAAGCAAGGCGACTTAGTTATTAGTAGTCGAGTTTCTGGCATCCGTGATGGCATGATCGTAAAACGTGAAATAGATAAACCCAGCTTAGAATCTACGGGAAGCACGCCGTGAACGGCCTGATTCGCTGGTTCGCTGGCAACAGCGTCGCCGCCAATTTTTTAATGTTGACGGTAATAGCGGCGGGTTTGTTGTCGGCCTGGAATATCAAACGTGAACTCATTCCCGCAGCCACACTAGATGTCGTACGGGTATCGGTCGCCTATCCCGGCGCGACGCCAGTCGAAGTCGAAGAAGGAATTATTCTGGCGCTTGAGGAATCGATCAGCGATTTGCCTGGGTTTGATAAAATTACGGCGACGGCAGCGGAAGGCATCGGTTCGTTGACGCTCGAAGTCAGCGACGGTTTTGAGGTCCGTAATTTACTCAACGATGTAAAAGGTCGCGTTGACGGCATCCGTAATTTTCCCGTCGATGCCGAAAAACCGATCATCGAAGCACCAGTTCTTACCCGCAGCATCTTAGGCCTAGCGGTTTATGGTAATTTAGATGAACGTGGTTTACGCCTAGTCGCAGAGCAAGTACGTGACGATTTACTGCGCTTAAATGGTATCACCCAGGTGTCTTTGGCCGCAGCGCCGGCCTATGAAATCGCCATTGAAGTGTCTGAAGATACACTGCGCCGCTACGGCATGACGTTTGATGAAGTCGCAGGGGCAGTGCGTAAAAGTTCCCTCGATTTACCCGCCGGATCGATTAAACGCCAAGGCGGAGAAATTTTACTACGCTCAAAAGGACAGGCTTATCGCGGAGATGAATTCAGACAGTTAATTTTACGAACTGATGAAAATGGTGGAATTGTTCGCCTGCAAGATGTCGCCAAAATTCGTGACGGTTTTGCCGATGTTGATCTCTATTCTAAATTTAGTGGGCAGCGTGCGATTTTAATCATGGTGTCACAAGTAGGGAACCAAGACATCATGGCGATGTCACGGCAAGTTCGTGACTATGTCGCAGAAGCTCCGCAACGCCTGCAATCAGGAATCGGCTTGTCCATCTGGCAAGATACTTCGGTCTTGTATCAAGACCGCATGAACACCTTAACGAGCAATGCGATTAGTGGCCTCATTTTAGTTTTCGTTGCCCTGGCCTTATTTCTGCGTCTGCGTTTGGCAATTTGGGTGACCCTTGGCATTCCTATGAGCTTCCTTGGGGCCTTATGGATTATGCCGATGATGGATGCCAGTCTCAATATGATCAGTATGTTTGCCTTTATATTAGTCTTAGGCATTGTGGTTGATGATGCCATTGTGGTGTCTGAGGCTATTCACACCGATCAAGAAAACGGAAAGCCAGGTAAAGAAGGCGCCATTAGTGGCGTGCTGCGGGTCGCACGTCCCGTGATGATGGCTGTCATCACTACGCTCATCGCATTTGCTCCGATGATGTTTATTTCCGGTGTAGAAGGCTCCTTTTGGCGGCTCATTCCCATTGTGGTGATCGCTACGCTTAGTTTTTCCCTGCTCGAAAGTCTATTAATTTTACCGGCTCATCTTTGCCATCCTCACTATACGGGTGTTCGCTCTCGTTGGTCACCACTCTACTGGACGGCTGCGACGCAAGACGTCGTTGATGTAGGTTTACAAGGATTTATTCATCGACTGTATCTACCTCTCCTAAAACGCGCGCTCGCGTGGCGTTATTTAACCATCTCAATTTTTTTCAGTATTATCTTAGCCATTACCGGCTATTTGGCTGGTGGGCATCTGCGCTTTACGGGCTTCCCCTCGTTCGCTGGCGATTCCATTGCGGTGAAAATCGAAATGCCGATTGGCAGTCATGTCTCAGCCACGGAACAAGTACTGGAACGCGTGGTGACAGCACTTGAAACCATGCGACCGCATTACGATAGCGACACTCATACCGACACAGATAAAAAACCTATTTTCAGTCATGTTCTACTCAGCATCGGCGCGACCCCAGGAGAAAGTGGACGCATGGGACGTCCTGGTTCGGGCGGCGGTAGTGGACAATTGGCTGAGGTAATGTTGCAATGCCAAAACTTACGCGAACGCGGCGTTGATATCCGTGAAATCCAAAAAAAATGGGAGCAACTGGTAGGTAAACCACCAGGCATCAAAGCGATCACTTTTACCAATGAATTAGGCAATCGGGGACAGGATATCGCCCTGCGTTTAATTGGTTCGGATTTAAAAGAATTACAACAAGCTTCAACTTGGCTACAACAGGAGCTACGTGCCATTGATGGCGTTTATCGTACACAAGACGATTTTTCGGATGGCAAAGAAGAGATAGTCCTGCACATCACACCAGCCGCACAAACCTTAGGTCTACGGCAACAAGACCTCGCGCGACAAGTTAGACAGGCATTCTATGGCGAAGAAGTACAACGCATTTTACGTGGCCGTGATGAAATTAAAGTCATGGTCCGATATCCCGAAGAAGACCGGCGACGGCTCGACACCTTAGAACAGATGCGCGTGCGCACCAGTCAAGGCGCTGAAGTCCCGTTTAGCGATGTCGCCGCTGTCCAACGACAACTTGGATTTCCAAGCATCCGTAGGCAAAACCGTGAACGTGTCATTGAAATAACCGGGGACGTCGATCAAACACGCGTTGATCCTGGAACCGTTAATGCCGCGCTCACAAACCGACTACTACCCGAACTGACGACAAAATTCCCAGGGATAAAAGGCTCATTTAGTGGATCCGTCGAACGACAAAATGAAGCCACCCGCGACCTCGTCATTGGCTTTGTCTTCGCTTTGTTTGTCATGTATGCAGTCATGGCAATAACATTTCGTTCCTACTTACAGCCCGCATTAATTATGACCGCCATCCCATTTGGCATTGTTGGTGCCATCCTTGGCCATTTATTAATTGGCATTGATTTAAGTATGCTCAGCATCATGGGCATCATCGCTTTATCCGGCGTGGTGGTGAACGATAACTTGGTCTTAATCGACGCCATCAACACCTGCCGCGCAGAAGGTAAGCCATTGCGTATTGCCGTCGTAGAGGCCGCCACCAGCCGTTTCCGCGCGGTTATGCTTACCACCCTGACCACCTTTGTCGGATTAGCCCCACTCATTTTAGAGACCAGCGTGCAGGCCCAGTTTTTAATTCCCATGGCCGTTTCGCTGGCCTTTGGCGTCCTTTTTGCCACCACCATTACGCTGTTATTTGTCCCGATTATTTACTTGGTATTAGAAGATGTCTTACGCACAGGACGTTGGATCTTTTTTGATTCGACCGTGGCTGCGGACGAGCATGATAAAGCCGGTCATTGAACCTGTAATCCAGGCAGATTTATCGTGCGCTATAATCGCGATCCATATCAAAGGTCAGGCGATGGAAGCGACGCTCAGTAACGGCTTCTGATACTGGGCTGCGACCATGTAACCAATTGCGATCGTCAATTAAATATCCTTCGCCGCGGAACAAACAAACAGACTGCATGCCGCGCGTCATCGACGCCTGCAATCGCTTACACCAGGGTTTGCGCCAGTCGTAAATAAGGTCATACATTTTATTGTAGCTGTCTTTTGCCAACGGCAGATCCAATAACTGCGCCACTTCCTGGTGAGCTTTTTTCGGCACTCCAGGCACCGTCTGCATACTCCGAAGTAATTGTTTTCGCGTTAAAAATAAAGATGCGCCGCTACCGTCATCGGGAACATCGTCAAAAATTAGCCATAATTTGGTCGGTAAATATAAGTCGGCATGCAAATTAAATCCCGGATCATTTTTCTCTGGCGACACGGGTGAATATAAAGAAGCCGCTGGATCGCCGTCTTGCTCAATAAATGCTACCCGCAACAACGCGAACAACGCACGGATCTCATCGCTACTGAGCGTCGGCGACAACATACGGCGAAAAAAGACTGCCTTTTTTCCACAAGGTTGCGTCTTCAAAGCAGGTAAAAACTGTTGGATTTCTTGACGAAGTTCCGGTGCTAATTTTCCAAAGGATATGGTATAGGTCTTATCATATGGCTTACACGACGGAACGCGGGTCATACTCACACGTCGCCGTAACGCCCCGGCCTGTCGCAAATTTCCAATTAATCGACGAAAAGCTGGTGACCACGTCAGCCATAAACTTTCCCGCGCCAATACATTATTCTTGAGTCGTGCCGGCACGGTGGTCGCGGAAAAGATACTCATACTAGTGGATCTCCTTCTACTCCCAGTGACAAAAGCAACCGGAATTGCGCGGAAAAGTAATTCGGTATTATAAATAGCAAAATAAATTATACTCGGGCAAGTACGATCGATTTCATCTCGTTACGAACCTGACAGAACAGTATGGATCATTCCGGGTGCGCGCTTTTTCCTTGCCATCCAACACCACCCTAGTTTATCGCTGTGCCACCCCAACGATTTCCAACGGTTGAGGGGAAGTTTTATCTATGAAGACGGAATAAGAAACGCGACCGCGGACGATTTAGTCCACGATTATTTCCAATATTGGATGTATTCGTCCATTTTACCGGCGTATCATTTTTCATACTCGCCAAGAAACTATCGATTAATGAATTAATCACCGTCAATACGCGGTAGACGTCCTGTCTAAAATACTTGGCACTCGCTGCGCTAAGCTATCGCATGCAAGTCGGTCTATCAGATAGCTGATGGCACCTGCTGCTCACACCAACACGGAGGTTTTCCATGATCCTTTGGGGTAATGAACACCAAGCACGCGCCGAGGCACTCGCCAAAGCGTATCACGAAACGTCTGCTGGTATCAGCAGCTTATCTCGCGGGAGCGAGGGAATTACCGCTAGCGTCAGCGACGATGCGACGCTGAGTATTTGGGGGCATGGTGACGCCACCCATTTCTCAGAGATGATGGATGTCGAATGCGGTCTGCTGATCTGCAATTGGAAGGCTAAAAATAAAAATTTGAAAAACGTTGAGCTGATCACTTGCGACGCGCAACATAATATCATCCCGCTTGCCGGTTATGCTCGTCGCGTTCTAGCATTTATCACTGACCGTAAAGTTAGCGTGAGCATCAAAGCAATGCCCGTTGGGCAACATGCAGATGACTGTTCGATTTTGTGGGCAAACGCCGTAACCGCGACGTTCAGCTATATCACAGCTCCTAGCCAGCAAACCTTTGCTTTTGCAAATCAAAGATTGCAGACCATTGAACCCAGCAACGGTTTTGACCTAGCCATTACCTCTGCTGAATTAGCCAAAGAACGCAGTCTAACCGCTCCCAAAAACTTCACCGTGAACGGCGGTGCATTCAACGTTTTACGCGCCACACTTGGTGAAGTCGTACTGGTGAAAAAAGCCCTGGGTTAAACTTTATTTTATTCGATAAACAAACGTCTGAGCATAACCATGCTCGGACGTTTGCTATTAATCAGAATACACCGTTGAAACGTGAAATTACACAGCCAAGTCGCCACACCATTGCGGCACCGATGCCATTATCGAATTAAGCGATAATACTTTTCACCACTTTCCCATGCACGTCAGTCAGGCGGAAATCGCGACCAGCATAACGGAAGGTGAATCGTTCATGGTCAAAGCCCATCAATGCCATGATGGTTGCTTGAAGATCATGTACATGCACTGGTTGTTCAACAGCCTTAAAACCAAATTCATCGGTGGCGCCATGAACGTGGCCACCTTTAACGCCACCACCGGCTAACCACGTGGTAAAGCCCCAATGATTATGATCGCGGCCATTTATTTTACCTTGATTGGAACCCGGCTTTGGCATTTCCACCACCGGTGTGCGTCCAAATTCTCCGCTCCAAATTATCAATGTTTCATCTAACAAACCACGTTGTTTCAAATCTTTAATTAAAGCCGCGATGGGCTGATCACATTCACCGGCCAAACGTTTATGATTGACTTCAATATCATCATGGCTGTCCCATGGTTGACCATCACCGTGCCAAATTTGTACAAAGCGCACACCTTTTTCGATCATGCGACGGGCATACAACATTTGCCGCGCCTGGGTGCCTTCGCCATACATATCCATGATATGCTTGGGTTCTTTTGATAAATCAAAAACATCACTGGCTTCCATCTGCATACGATATGCCAGCTCAAACGATTGAATTCGAGCATCCAATTGCGAATCCTGTTGGCGGGCTTTACTATGCTCTTGGTTCATTTGCAGTAGTAAATCTAATTGTGCACGCTGTTGTTTTGATGAACCGTAGTGATGCTTAATATTTTCCACTAATTTATCGACATCGGAATGTTTGGTATCCAAGTGCGTGCCTTGGAAAATGCCTGGCAAAAAACCGGCTTGCCAGTTTTGCGATTCTTGAATCGGATAACCACCAGGGCACATCACCACAAAACCTGGAAGATTTTGATTGAGAGTTCCCAGTCCATACGTCATCCAAGAACCCATACTGGGGCGCACCTGACGAGCATCGCCGCAATTCAATAGCAGTAACGATGGTTCATGATTGGGCACATCGGCGTGCATCGAACGAATAATACACAAATCATCAACGCACTCACCAACATTTTTAAATAGGTCACTGACTTCGATGCCACTTTTACCGTATTTTTTAAAGGCAAATGGAGAACCTAATGCGGCCCCTGTCGGACGTTCGGTCTTGAGCGTAGTCGGTAACATTTTCCCGTGATATTCGTTCAACAACGGTTTGGGATCAAACGTGTCGACGTGACTCGCGCCACCATTGGCGAATATATGAATGATGTGTTTTGCTTTTACGGGGAAGTGCGGTTGGCGCGGCAATAAATTTTGGAAAGCAACCGGAGCTCCTTCATCAGCCAATAAACTACCTTGTAACAGCGGTCCGAGCGCCAATGCCCCAAAGCCCATGCCAGTGCGAGCAAGTAATTGTCGGCGAGTTGGTGTAAACATGTCAGTCCTTTATCTATCAGTCCGTAAATGCGAATTCATTACTGAGCAATAGCGCTTGCGCGAGTCGATCCCAAACCCCCAGTGGTTCCAGGTGCATTATTGGGCCACTGAAACCAGACTCTGCCGACCACACACGACCCGCATCGACGGCCACGACCGTTGGCGACCATTCGAAACTGTCGCTATTACTGTCGCCATTATTATCGACTACGAAGTCGATGGTTTGCCCGGCCTGTAGACGAAGACCTTCAGCGGTTGTTTTTGTGTCACCATGTTTCACGAGCCAATCGGCAACTGCTTTTCCGCCAACCACCACCAGCCCAAGGACTCCATCTCCATTTTTGCTTTTATGGCGTAATTCTCCTTCTACGCGATAATTGCCAGCGGCTGGGGCACTAAAGCGTCGCACTACTGCTAGGTCATGGGTATTGCCAGGATGACCACCATTTTTCGTCAGCGATGCCCAGGTCAATTTGGGATCAGGTAATTTTTCGCCGCCTTGCCACACCGATTTCTCAAAATGCGGCAATGCAGTGAACGATGACAGTCCTTTATCTTTCGGATTAAAAGTACCGTAACCATATGACCAAATCGGCGTTTCATTATCTTGCGCTGGTAAAGTGCCCGCCACACGAACGAATTCGGTTGCCCGTTTAATCTCTGCTGCAGATGCGACACGTGCGTAAACATTGTTGTATAATTGCTGCACACGCTGTTCGGGATTCGTCATTTGTTCCGTTTTTTTCGCTAACGCGCGTGCTTGTTCTACCACGAATTGATTGTTCATTAAGAACAACGCCTGTTGTGGCACGGTGGTATGGTAACGAATTGGTGTGTGTGCATCTGGACTAGCAAAATCAAAGGCTCGGAACATCCCTGGGAGATTTTGCCGATCTATTTCTAAATAAAGTGTACGGCGATTGGTGGTTGCCTGTTTTTCAAATTCGACCGGACGACCACCAATGGTGCGGTCCAAGCGACCACTGACGGCTAGCGCGGAATCGCGCAAGGCTTCTAAATCTAAACGCTGCCGAGGAAAACGCGTCCACAGAATATTTTCTGGATCAAGGCGCATGGCCGCCGCTGATGCCATCGACGTTTGTTGATACGTTGCTGACAACATCATTAAACGATGCAGCTTTTTCAGCGACCAACCGTCAGCAACAAATCTCGTCGTCATCCATTCAAGCAACGCCTGGTGCACGGGAGCGGCCGTACGTAAACCAAAATCACTGGGTGTGCGCACGATGCCGCTACCGAAATGCCAGGTCCAGACACGGTTCACGATAACTCGTGCGGTCAGGGGATTTTTTTGATCTGAAATGGCACGAGCTAATTCTAAACGACCGCTGCCATCGCTAAATGGTTTGGCCTCTTTACCTGCAATAAAACTGAGGAAGGCACGTGGCGCTTCCTCGCCATTATTACCGTGCTGACCGCGCACGAACACGTGAACGTTATGTGGTTTAGCGCGATCATTAAGAACCATGGCACGCGGCGGTGCTCCTGGATGTGAATTGGGTAATTCATCAATTTTGCGTTGCAGCTTACTGATTTCTTCTTCTTGTTTACGCGAAATAACCGTGTTTATGCGATCAATAGGAACATTCGTCGGCGTATCAGGGCCACGTAGAACTAATCGTAATTGTTCTTTGTGTGCATCTCCATGTGGTTGATCACCATCATGAGCCGCAATGAGTGCGGCTAATTGTTTAGCGACTATTTCCGCTTTTTCTGGTTTACTGTCTTTTAGCGCCTGCAACACCAAGGGATTCATTTTATCCCCGTTCGTCGCAAAAACCGTCGCAAATAAACCTGCCGCTTTTCCAGGAAAATCCTGTTCGCTGGTTCCAGCCAACGAACGCCACGGACCAAATACAGGGTCCTCAGGTTTTACCTTTTTTAGATACTCTTTCCAACGTTGCACCATCGACTTTTCTAACGTACGTTGACCGGCAATTTCATCGGTCAGCTTGCCATCTTTGTCCAATGAATCCCAACCAGCCAATAAGTATTTCGCCAACACGTCAACGGTTCGTAACTCGGCGATGCTTTCGGTATATACCTTATTCTTATAATCATCGCGGGCCTTCTCGCGCTTGGCAAATTCCTCATTAAATGCCATCGTTGCCTGCGGATCCGACGCCGTACCTATTATTGGTAATTGATCAGGTTCTTCACTCGATGCATACACACCATAAAGTGCATAATAATCCTTAGTCGGAATGGGATCATATTTATGATCGTGACAACGAGAACAAGAAATGGTCATGCCCAATAAGCCACGACCCAAAACATCTATGCGGTCATCAATAATATCATGAATATTATTGATGAACCGACGACCAGCAGTCATAAAGGCCATAGCCGCTAAGTCTTTTTTATTGTTATTTTCAACTAATCGATCCGCAGCAATTTGATATTGAATAAAGCGATCATACGGCATGTCGTCATTTAACGCTTGAACCACCCAATCGCGATACGTGTACGCATAGGGATAACTGCGATCTTCCTGAAATACGTAACCTTTCGTGTCGGCGTAACGTGCGACATCCAACCAATGTCGTCCCCAACGTTCGCCATAAGCAGGAGATGCTAATAAACGCTCTACCACTTTAGCGAAGGCTTGCGGCGACGTATCTGCGATAAACGCGGCAACCTCTTCGGCACTGACTGGTAACCCGGTGAGATCCATCGTGGCTCGACGCAACAACGCATATTTATCCGCTAGTGCGGCAGGAGTTATTTTGGCCGCTTCCAATTTTTCTAGAATAAATTTATCCAGGTCATTTTTCACCCACCCCGCTTGTTTTACGCTGGGAGGATTAACCGCAGCGACCGATTGAAATGACCAATGCGTTTTCGTTTGTTCAGCAATCGCCGCACCAGCTTTCGGCGCTTGATCGCCTACGCGCGGATCCGGAGCACCCATTTTTACCCAGCCTTCAAAATCGGCGATCACGTGGTCAGGCAATTTTTCCTTTGGCGGCATTTCCAAATCTTTGTGATAGCGAATGGCCTTAATCAGCAAACTTTTATTTAGGTCACCAGGCACCACCGCTGGACCTTCATCGCCACCTTTTAAGGTTCCGGCTTTACTATCGAGATATAACGCGCCTTTTAATTTCTTTCGTCCTTCGGCTTCAACTGAATGGCAGATATAACATTTCTCTGCTAACACCGGACGGATTTTCTTTTCAAAAAAATCCATTTCAGGACTGCTCTCTGCCGCAGTCGCTGACGAAGCCGCGATAATTCCAGCACAGCTTACAACGATCAGAAAACGAATAGGCATAGGTATAAATACTCGCGAACGAGGTTTCGTTGATAAAACATTCGTCCTTTCGCTCGCGATTCAGCAAGTACTAGGACCAGCCCTCTACGCCATCACGCACGGTGCCTATTTACCACGCAAATCGTAGCACAACAGGCGTGGCGGGGTGCCATCCTGCCCACGTTGGTTTTGGCATAAATATAACAGTCCATGACTAATAACCGGTGGCGTCCAGGTCTCAGAAGCTTTAATCACCCAGGCACGATGGAGCTCTTTAAACCCAGCAGGCGATAAATCATAACACAATAAATGACCTTCCTCGCCCAAGCACACGAAACGCCCTTCGACTAACACAAATTGCCCGCGAAATGGTGACATCACC
>SYDV01000107.1 GCA_005801395.1 Planctomycetia bacterium
ATGATCAGGCAGGACTTCCGGACTTCCGGACTTCCGGACCCTCACCTTCCCGATTCATCAAACCGCAATAATCTCCCCGCATTCGCCATCACGGCGAGCGTGCCTAAATTGTGCAGCATAACGGCGGCGATAGGACCATATAATTTTAGCGCTGCACCTGCGATGATGACAATGGTCCACCCAAGGCCAATTAACACATTGATGTTAATCGTTTTACGGCAGTGACGACTCAGACGAATACAACTGCCTAAACGCCGTAAATCGTGTGACATTAAGACTAAATCACTAGAGGCCATCGCGACATCGGTGCCACCGACGCGGCGACCGCTGGCATCGAGTCCGCCCATGGCGATGCCGACGGCTCCGGCTTTCAGCGCCAACGCATCGTTGACGCCATCACCGATAACCAATGGATGACGGCCTGCTTTTAGCTCACGTAAAACACAGTCCAATTTTTGTTGTGGCAACACATCAGCTTCAACGTGATTTATACCTAATTGTTTAGCAATCGCCTCGGCCACCACGCGGCGGTCGCCGGTCACCATAATTTGGTGCGATAAACCTAAAGCACGTAAATCGGCCAAGGCCTCGCCCGCTTCTGGTTTCGGTTCGTCCGATAACAACAACCAGCCGACACACTGACCAGCAATACCTAAAGCCACCAACGGACCATCATGGACAGGCATCGCGGGAACCACGATGCCTTGTTCGCTCAAAAAGGTGGCGCGACCCAACACAACGTTACGACCATCAGGTAAGGTTGCCGTCACCCCTTTGCCGCTAATTTCTTGGACGTTGGTTAAGGCCAAGCGATCAGCTTGCGTCACACCAGCCGCTACGGCTTGGCTCACAGGATGCGTACTGACGGCGCCCACGCTGCCCGCAATACGCACCCACGATTGATCATCATCAGCGGCCACGCTTACAACGCTATGCAACGATAAATGACCTTGGGTCACGGTGCCGGTTTTATCTAATATTAATGAATCGACATCAGCGAGCTCTTCAAGAAATGCCGTGCCTTTAACCAGAATACCATGACGTCCAGCCACCGCTAACGCCGCAATCGCCGTTGCTGGTGCGGCTAACACTAAAGCACAAGGACACGATGCGACTAACACGCCCATCATTGCAGCCACCGAACCTGTGAGCAGCCACGTCGCTGCGGCAAATAAAAGGACGGCGATTAAATACGGTTGAGCATAGCGTTCCAACAATCTCGTTACCGGTGGCTTAGCGCGTTCGGCATCGCTCAGTAACGCCACGACTTTTCCCAGCGTGGTGTCGTTACCAACGCTGGTGACTTCGACCACTAAACGTCCCTGCTGATTAATCGTTCCAGCATAAACCGCATCACCGGCGGTAACTTCTACCGGTACCGACTCGCCGGTTATTGGTGCCGTGTCGATACTCGAAGCGCCTTCACGCACCACGCCATCGGCAGGACAGCGATCACCTGGGCGCAATTCTACGCGCATGCCAACCGTTAAACTATCGACCGGAATTTCAACCACCGAGCCATCTGCCTGACAGCGACGCGCATGCGTCACACTTAAACGGCCAAGTGCCGCAATCGCTTCACGCGAACCCAATAAACTGCGCTCTTCTAGGACATGACCAATCACCATCGCCAATGGCACCAACGCCGCAGTTTCTAAATCGCCAACCACCCAGGCCGCAATCAATGCGACAGCCACTAATTGATCCGTCACGCCATGCAATGACGGTTGACGTAAACTACGCCAAGCTTCCTGTAACACCGGAATCGCAACCAAGGTCGCGGCCACACCAGCGACCAAACTCGCCAAGTCGGCTTGCGCTGGCAAAAAAACGTGAATGACCAGGGCCATCAATAATAAACCAACACAAATCAGCGCCAATGTCAGACGTAGACCGAGCGAACGTTTCTCTTTCGAACTTAGCAAATCGCCATTATCACCAAAATTGAGATGATGATGATGGCAACAATCTCCACCTTCGACGTGATCATGGTCAGCGACGACGACTGGTTTCATGGTCGCGGCCCAATTATTGCCAACCGGTTTAAATATGGGCGACTGGTTCATTTGCGTTCTGTGCCCCCAGGCAACATCAAGCGAATTGGATCACGTCCATCGACCAGCGTCACTAGTCCGGCCTTACGTAAAATAACTTCTAAGCGATCGCGATAAATACGCGTCAATAATAAAGATCGTTGTTCCGGAGAACGCTCAGTACTTAAGGCCACAATATTCGCTGTGGTAACGCGAGCGACTGAAACTAATTCACTAGCTTTCGCTTCTGCATTTTGAATAATTCCGATACGATCACGTTCACCTTGTTGCCGATATTGTTCTGCGTCGGTATGCGCCGATGCAACAATACGTGCCGCTTCTGCTTCGGCGGCAACCACCTGTTCAAATGACGACCGAGCTCGTGCTGGTAATTTACTCGTCAAATCCACGCGACTAATAGTGATGCCAAGGTCCAGTTGCTGTAAACGTTTATTCATCAGGCTGCGAATATCACCACGCAAGGCTTCCCGTTGATTCGCATTTACCGCATTGACTGGAATTGTTTCTGCCGCATTCACCACTGCCACTCCGTCTAAATGACGTGTCGCGATGGCGGCAATTGCACTAGCGCAAAATGTTCGCTCCAATGCAGAGAATAAACGTTCTTGCGCCAGCACATATAAAGCGGCGTCGGTGACTTGATAAACGACCACACCCTTCACTTGAATTACGCCACCATCACCGGTTAATGCATAACTATCCTGACGCTGATCCAAGTTCGTATCTAATTCTAATGGTGGTGGCGCATCTTGCGGCAACGGCGCTTGATCCAGGGCATAGACTTCCTGAGTTAATTGCCGTTCTGGTCCAGGAACAATGACAACCGTGTCGATGGGTCTTGGCCAAGCCCAGACTAATCCGGTTTCGCCAATCTTAACCACCTCGCCAAAACGAAATACCACGACACGACTGCCGGATTCAACCGCAACAAAACCTGAAGCCAACCACGCCAAACCCAACACGGTGACACCGATAAATAAAAAACGGAAGCCCCAGGAAACCGCCTGTTCTAACGCTTGATGACCAGCCTGATCGCGACGATTGGTCATAACCACCACCAGCGATAAATTTTCATTTGAACCATTAAACTATTCATGGCTTGGCCCGCGATTGCGCTGCCGGTGGAACTGGCCCATCAACTAAAGCTCTAAATGGCGCGGCGTCGGTTCGCAGAATAATTCGCGTGCCACTTGTTATAATCTGATCCAAAGTATCCAATCCACGCAAAAAAGCGTAGAGCTGTGGATCCGCAACGTGCGCGGCGGCATAAATACCAGCAGCATCCGTTTTTGCCTTGGCCTCAATTTCAGCTGCCATTTCTTGCGCCTTGGCAATCACGATACGCGAATCGCGAAATGCCGTTTGATTGATATCAGCAGCTAACAATGAACCCTTTGCCTTCTTTTCCGCGGCAGCCGTTTGCCGTTCAGCAATCATGCGTTCGACCGTGACTTTAATGGTGCTGCTGGGTAAACCTAAACGTTCAATACCGACTTGCACCACATCGATGCCGTATTTGTCGTGGATTGGTTGTGATAAGCGTCGTAATAAATCTTGTTCTAACGCATCTAATTTCACCTGCGCGACTTCAGCATTAATTAAATCCTCCATGGCATAGCGACTAACTTCCGCCTCTAAGGCTGAGCCTAAAAACGACCGCACTTGCATGGCCGCTTCGTCAGCGTCACCACGAACTGAGCGTAAATAATCTAAAATTCTTGGCGCTTCGGCAGGAACACGCCAGGCAATAAATGCGGACATTTGAATGCGTACACCTCCTTTGGTGCCAACATCATGTAGACCAGTAGCGGTAGTATGCAGGCGTAAATCCACCGACACCGTTCGTTCAATCGGCGCAGGAATTCGCCAAGTTAATCCTGGTTGCACCTGAATGCGCACCGGATCACCAAAACGCGTAATGACGACCGCAGAACCCTGAGCGACGACGACCAAGGTTGCGGCTAAAAACGCCACCACGATTAAGACCCCAGCAATCCCTATACGCATCCACGGCCGACCAATTTGACCATGCGTCGTTTTAGGGACAGGTGCATCATGATGATGATGCGAATGATGATGGTCTTGACTCATGGTTATTCCACAGGCGTTGCAAAACGCCGTAAATCGAGCACTGGTCCGTCAACCAGGTTCAATCGGTGATCAATAATAGACAGTTGTGAACGTGATAATCCTTTACCCAACACTTGCAGCCAGCGCTCCAGGGCCATGACCTCGCTTGACAGAGACCAAATTTTTGCTTCTGCGATAAATTTCGCTTGCTCAATTCGTGCCTCGGAAACTTTTTGGACAGCCAACCATTGAGCATTACGTTCAGCCGTAATCGCCTCAATCTTTTTCTCACTCAGCGTCACGGCGCTATTGCGCTTAGCCTCTGCCACTTCAGCTTCGCTAATGATTTCCGCTTCCTGAACTCCATGATAAGCGGCAGCAGCATTCGCTGGTGGGTGAATACTGTCAACGGTAACGGCCGTTATTTCTAAGCCGCTCTGTTCTTTATTAAGCGCCTGTTGCACAGCCGTTTTTACCACGGCGGCTAAACTGGCACGGTTTTCTCCAATGGCAGCAATGAGCGTGCGCGTGGCAAATACCCGCACCAATTCGCGGCGTGCGAGCGTGCGAATGGTTAATTCAGGATCTGATAAACGATACAAAGCGCGTAAGGCATCTTCGTCGCGTTGACCAATGCGATAATAAATACGCACATCGCTGCCTAACACTTGTGGTGCGCGCCTTTCACTATCGCTGCGTCCATTGCCTGGAACGACGTAGACGGCGTCCGCCGCATGATCCTTATTCCACACTCGGTCAAAAGCAGACGTATTTATCGCGTCTGCAGGAATACGAACTTGTTCTTCTAATTTATTATCTGCCAAAGTCACTTGATGCACACGCCCAGCATCCATGCGTCGCACGACACCGAATGGCCACGGTAAATGGACATGCATGCCACTGTTAAGTACGGCGACTGGTTGGCCACCGCGTTCGTAAACGGCACGTTCATGTAACGACACCATGCTCACACCAGAGAGCAACCACGCGACGAATAACAACACGATGATCAACGGACCACTGACGCGACGCACGAAAGATAGCGCCCAGCTTTGTGACAGATCTATACCAAAGCGTTCCTTCAAGCCCGCCATGGTGCTGCGTCCAGCGCCTAAGCGCGGCAACACCACACCGGCGACGAAACTATCGCATAGTCCACGCGCTTCTTCGACATTCGCCGCGGGCAAGAATGGTGCAATTAATACCCGCAACATCGATTCGGCAGCAATGGTTACGACTACAACGGCATAAATCCACAAAGCCCAAATCGCAATCGTTGCACCTAAAGAACGCGCTATTTCACCTGCGCCAATGATGAGCAAACCCCACAACACCACACGCATCAAGCGTGACAAACTTCCGGCTTCCGGCAAATCACTGACTGTGGTCGTCGCGGCAACACTTAATCGCCGTTCAAAGACTAAAACAGGAAAGGCAAAGACCAAACACGTCACCCCAATGGCAAAACCAAACGGGGTCACACCAATGACTGGCCATAACCAAACCACTAAGGCAGACGCGGCCAATAATTGCGGTAATGACAATACCGTTTGCGGCCAACCCGCCAAACGCAGCAAACGCGTGCGCTCTGCTTGAAAAACAATATCGGGTTCGTCAGAGCCGCTGAAAATCGCTTGCGGAACCTGTGAATGTTCGTCGCGTGCTTGTTGCGCCGCTAATCGTTGTTGTCGTGTTACCGTCGCGGCGTCTGCCGCTTCAACTAAACGCCGACGACCACTGGCCAACACACTCGCCGGCACCAAGGCTGCACTCGCCAACAACCACACGCTACTAACGAGCGCGAGCACCGACGCGGCCTGTGGTTGCTTCATAATAAGTAACGCCACCGCACCAAAACCAGTCACCACACCAATGAGCGTCACGACCCAAGCGGCTACGGCCAACACGCCGTACCAACGCACAGCAGCCGATACCGAGATCGGCAACACGAGCGAAGGAGGAGGAACTAAACGGTCAGCCATGATAGTGCACGCTAGGGCGCAGGCAGCATGCCTGCAATCACAGGTGTGGTCGGACAAACGTGCTGTCACACATCGGGGCTAAACTTGCCAATGGCAGTCCCGCCCCTTAGGGGGTGTTACGTTGACTAATGTCTCTCGTATTACATTGTCTTACTAATCTTTAGCTAGAGCGGAGTCAACCATGAGCGAACAAGAAGTCATTTCCTTCAAAGCCGATCACGACTTGGTGTTATTGCTGAAAAGTGTGCGCAATCGTAGCGAGTTTATTCGCAATGCCGTGCTGACCGCACTCAAAGAAACCTGCCCGGTATGCAATGGCACCGGCATTTTGGATTCGCGGCGCAAAAATGACTGGGAACAATTCAGCCACAGCCACCCCATGTCTGAGTGTCGCAAATGCCACGAACTGGTGTTCACCTGCGACGGCAAACCGTTGAAGCATGAGTGCGCGCACAAATGATCGACTTGGGTTTTGTTAGTTCATCGTTCCTGCGAATTGGCGCCGCCTGCGTATTTGCCCTCGGCGCATTTATTGCCGTGTTCAGCATCGAACAACAGACAGCGGTTCCGATGACCGCCGCAGTAATAGAGCCCAACACAACCACCACGTCATTATTAATTATTGAAACCACGTACCCCGTTCAACGCTGGCACGTACAAATGCGTGGCGTTGATGTGACAGCCACGAAAAAAGACGCGCAACGATTCGAGGCTCAGATCAGCGGTGATCCCACGCAATGTTTTATTCATGCCGAATCAGCCGATGCGTTAAACGCCGCGCCTGCCGCGCTTCGTTGGCAATATGCCGAAAAAAGCGGTGTCATATGGGGTGAGGGTTCCGTTGCTGGCTCACTTAGCTCTTCGACGAGTTCTTCGACGAGTGATCGAGCTAAATAAATGTCACACTCAGATAGTTTATTTTTTGATGACGTCACGGTGTGCTACGGACCGACACCCGCAGTCCACCATTTAACCACCACGTTACCGTGCGGATCATTAGTCGCATTAATGGGCCCGAATGGCGCAGGAAAAAGCACCTTGCTGCGAGCGATTCTTGGTTGGCATCATTTAACGACTGGCCGTATTACATTGGGCGGTCAGCCGTGCAGCAAAGCGCGTCGGCGCATTGGTTATTTGCCACAGCGTACGGCCGTTGATTGGGATTTTCCGGTCACCGTGCGCGATGTCGTGGCCATGGGGCGTTATCAAGTACGCGGACCTTTCCAACGTTTTCGCGCCGAAGACCACGCCGTCGTGGATGCCGCTATTCAAGAAATGGGCTTAGAATGGCTCGCTGATCGGCAGATCGCCGCGCTCTCTGGCGGCCAACAACAACGCACCTTTTTAGCACGTGCCGTAGCCTCAGGAGCGGATGTTTTTTTACTCGACGAACCATTTGCTGGTTTAGATCCGAATTCCACCGCCGACTTAGTGCGTCGTTTACAAGCCTGGTCAAAAGCTGGTCGCTTAGTCGTAACGGTCGTGCATGACGTACCGTTAGCGCAAAAATATTTTCCCCACGTGGTACTTATTCGCAGTCATTTAATTGCCGCTGGCCCCTGTCATGACGTTCTCAGTCAACGTAATTTAGCAAAGGCCTTTGGCGCATCGTATGCCGCTGAACGATCCGTCATTGCCGCTCGACCGCTCGCCATCCCGGACCTGGGGTCCGCGCTGCGCGATGTCCGCGTCAAAGCGCAGAATAATGATGTGGCACCATGACTGATTTATTCGCCTGGTTTGTCATTGATCCCGAACATCGATTTTTATGGCGCGCTACCATCATGTGCGTGTTACTCGGCGTCAGTTCGAGCCTGCTCGGCTGTGTCTTAATGGTGCGACGATTATCGCTCATGGGCGATGCGTTAGCCCACTCCTTGCTCCCAGGCGTAGGCATCGCTTGGTTAATGGTCGGCACCAGTTTACCCGCTTTATTAGTCGGCGGATTAGTCGCCGGTTTATTTACCGCTATTGCCAGCGGTCTGATTAGCCGACTGACGCGCGTAAAAGAAGACGCGGCCTTTGCCGCCTTCTTTATCGCGTTGCTCGGCCTGGGTGTCGCCTTAGTCAGCCGCGCAGGGACACCGGTTGATTTATTGCATTTTTTAGTCGGCAATATTTTAGCGGTGAACGCTGGCGACCTCTACCTCGCGGCGGGTGTCAGTAGTTTAACGCTGCTGATCTTTGCCCTATTTTATCGAAATATCTTATTGGAATGTTTCGATCCCGCTTATCACCGCGCCTGTGGTGGATGGAGTTTCACCACCCATTTAGGTTTACTCGCACTTGTCGTGCTCAATTTAGTCGCCGCGTTACATGCCATGGGCAGTGTATTGGCACTCGGCTTATTCATGCTGCCCGCCGTCACCGCCTATTTGTGGTGTAATCGCTGGGGTTTGATGTTAATCGTCGCCGTACTCTATGCCGTAGGTGGATCGTTAATCGGACTCGCAATCAGCTGGTACGCCGCCCTCGCCTCTGGCCCTGCCATTGTCATGACCTTAGGCGCAGGATTTTTAATCTCAGCCATTATTAGTCCCAAACAGGGATTACTCGCCCGGTTCTTACGCCCAGAACATCATCACCGCGAAGAAAGCCACGAGCACTGCGACACGCACGGACATTGAATGATCCTCTTGGAAGTTGATGCATTAGTTATGCATGACAGGCCACCCGTACGCTCATTTTGTTTCATCAGTGACACAAATAAAATCAACAAACATACGAGGTGATTGAACGTACAAATCTATTCGCATATATCTTTTCCACGCCGGAGAAATCATGGGTAAATTACTAACTGCTATTCTACTGACCTTGAGCATGTTGCACGGCGTCTCTGCTGAACGACCAAATATTTTATGGATTATCTCTGAAGATATGTCTGCACATTTCGGCTGCTATGGCGAAAAGGCCATCAGCACACCACATGTCGATCAATTAGCCGCCGAAGGTTTATGTTTTGAACGGGCATACGTTACCGCCCCGATTTGCTCGACCTCACGATCCTCACTGATCACTGGCATGTATCAGACTTCGATTAATGGCCACCATCATCGTAGTGGACGTGGCACGGTAAAAATAGCTTTACCAGAAGCCGTTATTGCAGTTCCTCTCTTATTTCGCCAAGCAGGTTATTATACTAGTAATGGCACTTGGTCAGCTAAAGCCGTCAATCAAAGCAAAGGTAAAACCGACTACAATTTCGTCGGCGAAGAAAAATTCTATGACGGCAATGATTGGACTGGACGCAAACCAGGACAACCATTTTTCGCTCAAATTCAATTACATGGCGGCAAAGTGCGGGATGGTAAAAATGCGGCTGAAACATTTACCAAAGCTATGGGCGGTCTGACGCCCACGGAAAAACTCAGCTTACCACCCTATTATCCGCGCACCGATGCCATGCTGACCGACTGGGGGCTAACTCTGGATGCCTGTCGCTTAGTTGATCTCCAAGTCGGAGAAATTCGTGCCCGCCTGGAAGCGGAAGGCATACTCAATCAAACGGTGATTATGTTCATTACAGACCACGGCGTTAGCCACGCACGCGGGAAACAATTTCTCTACGATGAAGGCACCCACATTCCCTGCATCATGCGAGGCCCTGGAATTAAACCACAGAGCCGTCGCCAAGATGTAATCGAACACATTGATTTAGCCGCCACGGCGCTCGCCGCCGCTGGCCTCGCCAAACCCGCCACCATGCAAGCCCAAGATGTTTTAGCCCCCACCTACCGCCCACGCGAAGCCGTGTTTTCTGCTCGCGATCGCGCTGATGAAACCGTTGAACATATCCGCAGCGTACGCACCGACCGCTGGCTCTATATTCGTAATTATTTACCGAACCGACCCATGCTGCAACCAAACCGCTACAAGGACGGAAAGAATTGTCTTAAAGCCCTACGCGCCGCCGAAGCCGCTGGGCAACTGAACGATTTACAAAAACAATTATTACTCTCCCCCACGCGACCAAACGAAGAACTGTACGATTACCGCGCTGATCCGTTCCAAATCACCAACCTCGCCAATGACCCCGCCAATGCCACCGTACTTGCCGATCTTCGCACCCGTCTAGCAACCTGGGAAAACACCACCAACGACCACGGCCGCACACCAGAATCAGAGGCGCAATATGACAGTGATATGGCTGAATATTTGGGAAAAAAGGGTGATACCGAAGTACAGCGTAACATTGATTTAATGAAGCAGTGGGCGAAGGAAGGGAAGTAGGGGAAGAAAGAATTGCAGTAAATCAATCTTCCATTGGCCACTGATACTAAGTGACATTTCCTATGGTTTAGTTTCAAAGAGTATGGCGCGAAAAACCACCACAAAAATGCTGCATACTCGAATCGATCATCCTCCTGAGAGCGCCTGAAGAATTAAAATTTTGTCCTCGGCCTGCAGCGAGTCAGCAAGTTTTTCGCGATCGTGGATTGGCTCTTCACCGACAAAGATATTTACGTGTCGACGAAGTCTACCGGTGTCATCAACGATATACGAGGCGAGCCCAGGATGACGGCGCTCAAGTTCATCGATTATGCTGCGCACGGTCGTTCCTGGAATCTCGCCATCGTCGAGATTGGGGAAAAATATTTGCAGATGACGAGTGAACGTGACGTGCGGCATGCGAGATCAGGAAAAGCGGACAGAATGAACGGGCGGTAAATTATTGCCAACGCAGCTCCACGTGTCGCCGCGATCATCTGAAACATAAACGTTGCCAGTCGTGCTGCCGAAGCAGACGGAATCGCCACGGGCATCGAGGCCGTGCCGGTAAACGACGTCGTAGGTATTTTCTTGCGGGAGTCCTTTGCGCAGCGTCTCCCAATTCGCGCCGCCGTCTTTCGTGCGCGCGACAAAAAGTCCGCCGCCGACCGCCATGCGCTGAGCGTCGCTGTGGGCTGGCACCACCCACGCTGTGCGGCCATCGTGTTCGTCGACCGCGATGGGAAATCCGAAGTGGACGGCTTGGTCTTTATTACTGACGCGTTTCCATGACCGAGCGCAGTCTTCGCTCATAAATATGCCGCAATGATTTTGCTGCCAAAGCCGATCTGGATCATGTGGACATTGCGTGATGAAATGCGGATCGTGTCCCCACTCTGCTTCAGGGTTGGGCAGGTAATCGTTGAGCACACCTTTATTCATCGCCTTCCACGTCTTGCCGCCGTCGGTCGTGCCGGCAATGCCAGCACAGGAAACGCCAATAAGCATGCGCCCTGGATCGCGCGGGTCGACAACAATGGAGTGAATGCCTGGCACAAATTCGCCATAGGCCATCGCCGCTGGCGTGCCGCCCCAATGATTCCTCGACGTCGCGTTGCCGACAAACAAATCGCCGCCGCGACTTTCGTGATTCCACAGCGGAAGATTTAATTCCCAGGTGTCACCACCGTCGTGGCTGGTGAACAATCCCCCAGGCAACGTCCCCGCGTGAATCGTTTTGGGCTGCTGTTTCCCACCGAAAGCCATCACCCAAACTTTCAGCAGCGAGGCCTCTTTATAGGCCGTCGGCTGTTCAACATTTAAATCCATGTCCGGCGTCGGCAGGTGTTGCTCAACAAAGCGCGCGCCCTTTGGATATGCGAGCTGAGAAAGATTTTCCCACGTCGCCCCATCGTCCTTCGAACGCGACAGCTTCGGCCCCCAATGCGCATGATCCATCGCCGCCCAGATCGTGCCGTTGCGCGGATCACGCGCAGCGTAACTAATCGACATGCCAGCATGCGCTATCGGACGCGGCTTCCACGCGCCAGCCTTGCGATCAAGAATGAGCGTGCCTTTGCGAGTTCCGAGGATGATTTGGTTGGACATGCACTCAGGCTAATTTGAAGCAACGCTGGTTCAATGAGTGCTTGCCTGCTCTGTCCTGTGGGTGTTTCTGAGGTGATGCACTAGGCCAAAACAGCGGGCGGCAGCTTTCGGATTTTGGTTTTTCAAACAACTTAGCACAGGCTTAGTTTGAGAATATATAATGAATATCTGGCTAGGAGTGTGCGCTAACTAAACAGCACGTCGGAGCTAACGTTCCGTTATTTATTTTCGCACCTCCACCGTCACGCTTGTTGATTGACTAATAATAATTCAATTTTTCTAAACTCGTCTGCTTTACCTTCGTTTTTTGACCAACGAATGAGCTCTTCCCTATTGATGGGATGGTGCTTTGCGACAGCAATCGCCTGATTTAAGCATTGTTTGTCGCCGTGATGAAACCACCACGTTAGTCGGTCTTTCATACAATCTAATGGTGATAACAACGTCAGGGTTCCTGTTGATACATGCATATGATTAATGTGCTGTGGTCGCTCTTCACCGACCGTTACTGGTCCAGCAGGAAATTCGACTATAAATTTTGTTTCAGGATGAACAAAATAACGGTTCTTTTCTGTGAACCCTAATTTTAACATCACCTTCTTGATGTCGATCCGACGAGATAATCCATCAGTAATCAGATCGATATCATCGCTGATATAGGCATTCTTGCTCCAAAT
>SYDV01000001.1 GCA_005801395.1 Planctomycetia bacterium
GTTTGAAGTTCGACGTCGGACGTCGGACATCGGACGTAAAAAACATAGGACCAAATAAAGCCCGTGTCTGCCAAGGGTTCTGGAAGCTCATCAACCTTTTCCTTGCTGTAGGTGGGGGTTAGACGGCATACTCTTGCCATGGCTTTGCCGTTCTTCATTCGACTGCATGTGCTGCTCTTGGCGTTGCTTCTCGTGTTGGGAGTGACCACGCCAGCGGTGGTGGCGTTAGATTTGCCATCAGGAGTCGTGGCGCTGCCTGCCGACACCAGCGAACAAGTTCCTTGCGGTGGAGCAGCGGTGGTCATTGGTCGTGATGGTTTGGCGCTGACGTTATTAGAGGCTTTGCCTGCCAGTGCGTTAAAAATAGCAAGTAAAGAAGAAGGACAGACACAAATTACGGTAGTTATCGCAGGCGGTTTGCGTCGCACGGCGACTATCCAACGACGTGGAACATTGACCACCGCGGTGTTGCTGAAAATAAATGACCTGCCAGCCACTATTACACCAATGACCATGGGCGATGGCGCCATCGCCAAAGTTGGCGACGTCGTGTGGACAGCTGGGAATTCTTTTGGCGCCATGGAAGAAGACGGAGCACCAGCGTTGAGTCGTGGTATTATTAGTGGCCGCTATGAGATAGGCGCGGACAGCCCACCGGTGCGTGGTCGTGCAGGACGAGAATTATCGACTTACCGTGGTGAAGTGCTGGAAATTGATGCGGCGCTGAATGATGGAAATCAAGGTGGCGCGGTTTTAGACGATGCTGGGCGTTTAATTGGTTTGGGTAGTTTGGGTACCGCGCGCCAACGAAAATTAGGAACCGCGATTCCCATACATTTAATTTTCCGTGATCTAGGATTATCATTATCCATAGACGCTGCGCTTACTCCACCGGCAAACCCGCAAATGCAAAGTCTGGTACGCAGTGCTGGCGCGATTGCGCCAGGATTGGCGTTAGTTTATATGGAACGGGTTAATGGTCCGGGGAATCCACAATCAATTCCACGTCCACCACGTTTGGTTAATGAAGTGCCCAAGCATGAACGTGAAAGTGTCGAACGGTGGTGGAACGCCTATTATCATCAGCAACAAATGTTTTTCACCGATCAAGCGGTTACCGCCATGGTGATTGACGCGAAACAAGGATTGTTACTGACCGCTAACAGCAATTTGCACGGTGATGCTGAGCGCGGTGAAGTGTTGCTGCCATCGGGTGCGATTAAATGTTCGGTTTTGGCCAGGAATTTACCCTTAGATCTAGCCTTATTGAAAGCCGATACCGCTCTACCAACGCAAACTATCACGTTAGCCCCATCACCACAATTAAGTTTAGGTCAACCGATTGCCGTCGTTGGTCGGCATCGCGGTGATAATGGTTTCACGGCAACCACCGGGGTGGTATCGACCATAACTCGTCGGAAACAGCAAACAGATGCGATGTTTGCGCAAACAGATGCGATGGCGAATTATGGTAGTTTAGGTGGCGCGGTGGTTGATATAGCAGGTGCAGTTGTGGGCATGATGGTGCTACTCGGACCAGATGGTGAAGATTTACCCTGGGCGATTAATTCCGGCGTCGCTCTATTTGTTGATAGTGCGGCCATCATACGTGCCTTACCAAAATTACGTGAAGGAAAAACCACTCGCCGTGCACCGATAGTTGGTTTGGGAATAAGTATGAATTCTCGTCGTGGTGAACATCCAGTCATTAAAGAGGTCACTGCGGACACCGGTGCGGCAATCGCAGGTATTATGGTTAATGACATTTTAATTAGTGTTGATGGCATTGAAGCCAACAGTCCTTTGGCGATAACGCGTGCGCTGATTCGTCATCGCATTGGTGATATCGTTCCCGTCGTAGTTGAGCGAAACGGTGATCAAGTGACCTTGCAGGTCGAGATTCGGGCATTCCGTGACGATGGCTAATTTTTTAATTTCACTGGTTATGGTAAGTCAGTTCTGTCTGCCTGTGGTTGCCGGTGAGGCGATAGAACGTAATCAGGATCGCAGTTTAGCGCAGCGTCTTTTGTCGACGTACGTTTTTGTCGGCAGCGGTAGCGGTGTGGTGGTATCCCCAGACGGTTTAATACTTACGAATCATCACGTCATTGATGATCTTGATGATTTAACTATTCGCTTTGCAAATGGCGTAAGTCGTAAAAGTATTTTGCTTGGTACTGATCCCATTGGCGACATTGCGGTATTGCGTTTGACCGACGTGAAAGATTTACCGTTTGCCGAATTTGCCGATGCTGACGCGATGCATGTAGGCGTTGATGTCATCGCGATTGGAAACCCTTTTGGTTTAGGTGATCTTGACGATACGCCCACCTACACCACCGGCGTATTGAGTGCCGCACGGGTGGTGCGTGGTGATTATACCGATGTGATTCAAGGCGATGCGCCGGTGAACCCAGGAAATTCGGGCGGTCCTTTATTTGATCGTCAGGGAAAATTACTCGGTATAAATGGACAGATCCGTACGGTGTCCGGATTTCGTGTGAATAGCGGTATTGGTTTAGCTATCGCTAGCACGCAACTGTCAGCGTTTTTACCGTTGTTAAAAGATGCAGATGGTGGTTATGTTCATCACACCGCGCCGCCAAAGGGAATTGAATTAAAAGCGGGTAGCGATGCGGTCGAAGTGGTGAAGCCGGGAAATTCGCCGTTGTCAGCGGGTGATATCTTATTGCAGATTGCGCATCGCCCAGCGGTGTCAGTCGCTACCGCCATGGGATTATTTTCCTCGTTACCTTATCGCCCAGAAGTGACCATTCCGGTGGTCATTCGCCGAAATGGCGAAGAATTACATATAAATATTCCCGCGGTACGGCAGACGATTCCTGGGCGTCCTTATCACGGCATTGAAATTGATGAGCGTGGTGGTCGCATCGTTATTGATCACATTGATGAGGAAAGTCCCGCCGAAAAAGCAAAGTTAACAAAAGGTGTTACCGTGGTGAATGCCAATGGTCGCGAACTCAAACGAAAAATTGATTGGCTCAAAGCCGTGGTGCCACTGGAAATTGGTGACGTATTAAAAATAGATGTGCGCGATGCCGACGGCACTGAACGTTCTGTGTCGATTCGTTTGCGCCCACGCTGATGTCATTACTTCCTTTAGCTCTCGGTATCATGGCTGGCGGACACAGCACGCGCATGGGGCAGGATAAAGCATTACTCAACGATGGCCGTGGCCCGATTTTAGAACGTTTAGCGCACATGGGATTACGATTGCCATTGCCTGTAATGATTGTTGGCCGTCGGCAGCCGATGGATTGGCCGTTACCAACGGTGGAATTCCTAAATGATGCTCAACCAAATCAGGGGCCTCTTGGCGGCTTAGTGACTGCACTCAATCACGCTGACAAGGTTATCTGTGTGGCCTGTGATTATCCTGGTTTAGAAATCGAGGCTCTGAGTTGGTTACGTGATCAATCCCGTCAGCAAACCCACGGACTGGTAGTTTCTCATCCTGCTGGCATTGAGCCATTATTTTCCGTGTATACGCAATCGTGTCGCAGCGAAGCGCAGCGTCGATTAATTGCAGGAGAACGTGCTTTACACCGATTAATAGCAGCCTGCGAAATCCCTCACATTGCCGCACCAGCCTGGGTTATTGCTCAATTACAAAATATTAACACTCCTGCGGAGTGGGAACAATTTCAGCAGCAGCAACATCAGAAGTCGGCGAAAGTGCCAATTAATGGCCTAGCCGATGTGATTAAACCGCCGTAAGTCCATCGTTGTCGAAGGGTAAAATACGCGTGGCTGCATCAATGCCGACCGCGTGGTAACTGTCATGCATCGCTTGTTTGACCGCGTGGGCGTGATCGCGGTGGCTGAAACTGAGTACCGTACTCCCGCTACCGGACAAAATAGTACCGATGGCACCAGCGGACTGCGCTGCGGTGCGTGCGGCGATGAGTCCGGGATTCAGTGAGGCGCGGTAATGTTCGTGCCATGCGTCATCAAATAATCCGCTCAGCTGATCTATGGCTCCGTTGCTTAGTAATGCGGTAATTAACGCGGTTCGCTGTAGCGAGCGTACACCTTCGGCGCGAGTAAATTGTTGTGGTAAAATGCGTCGTGCGTCGCTGGTTTTGACTTCATAGGGCGGAATTGCGACAACCGCGACTAAATGGTTTGGCACTGAAATTTTATGTAATCGCAAAGTATTTCCAACGGCGGCGGCGATAGTGAAACCACCAAGACAGCTTGCTGCCACATTATCTGGATGTCCTTCTTGTGCGGCGGCTATTTCTACTAATTCATGTTTGTCGAGTGAACGGCCAGCGAAGCGTTGACACGCGGCGGCAACTCCGAGCACCACGGTTGATGAACTACCCATTCCGCGTGCTAACGGCACGTCGCCAGTGACGCGCACGGAAAATCCAGGAATACGTACCTGCCAGCGTGCTATGCAAGCATCACGAATAGCGCTGGCCATGCGGCCAAGCCCATCATCCGGTGCACCAGGGGCAGTAATTAAATCATCAGCCGATGGAGCCACGCTAATGGTATTCGCGGCACTAAGCGCCATTCCCAGGCAATCAAAACCATGGCCAAGATTAGTGGTAGAAGCCGGTACACGAAATTGCAGCATGGCGCGAAAGTGTGGGATGATGATGCGCGGTACAAGGTGGGATATCGGACGGGATATGTCCGACGGGATATGTCCGACGTCCGATGTCCGACGTCGGAAGACAAATTGGTATTTTCGTATTTATAAGTTAATTAACGCTGAACGAAGACATCGGACATCGGACATCGGACATATCAAATCGGACATATCAAATCGGACGTCGAATAATTAAGGCAGTAAAACGCGATTCTGCTTCGGGGTCGCCTCTTCGACCGGATCAGGCACGCCGGGCAGCCGCGTTGGGTCAGCGATGGGGGGTAGCGTCGCGAGGTAGGCGTCAGCTTGCCCTTCGTCCATGAGTTCGACGCGAAAAAGCTCTTCAGCTAAACCTAATCGAAGGGTAACAAACATGCGTGCAAGATCGTAGGTTTGCTTGGTGATCAACGTTTCTCCGTTCACTTGGGTGCCGGTACTGGAGAAATTTTCAAGGGTTAGCAGCGCATCTTGGGTGGTTAAATGCAAGTGTTTTCGGCTTACGGCGCTGTTGAAGTGGTCGCGTAGATGACGCTCATTTTCGGATAACGCCAACCATCGACGAAAGCGTTGATAGCTAATGCCACACGAACGGCTTCGTCCCATCATGACATCGCACTGAGTTCCAAGCTTGAACAGCTCGCCAGTGGCTAATTCATTGAGACCACGCAGGACCGGGATTACTCGTGCCATGGCCGAGACCATACACAGCATTCGGCAACAAAAGACAACGTTGGGGCACTGAAGTACGTAGCGCGGATGATACTGGCGATTGTGTGGTTGGGCCTAACGTACACCTCCCTTATGGTAGACATTCCTTCTCCCCCAGTCGAGCCGTCGTCAGCTGTGACGCCAGCATCAAAATCATCATTGCGTCGTTTCCTATTGGCTATTTCCAGCCCTTGGGTGTCGCTGTTCTTATTAGTGGTCGTGTTCGTCCATCAGGCGATTGGCTCGGCATTTTATAAAATCCGTCAATCGTTTGAAGTTAATGAAATGGAATGGTTTAATGGCCCAGAGTCATTGGTGCTTTGGGGTCTTATTTGTGTCTGTCTAATAACAGCCAGTATTGTTCGCGTGACATGGACGTGGCGCAATGGTGGCACGCTGTTGAGTCATGCTGGTGTCGTATTGTTGGTCGTTACCTGTACCATTTATTTTGCCTATAAAAAAGAAGGCGATGCGCTGCTCGTCCGTCATTATATTAAGGTGGATAGCGAACTGGGTTCCTGCCGCCTGTTGCCGAATGCTGGTTATAGCGCGCCACTGGGTAACGGTACGGCCAAAGTGTCGTCGGTTATGCCACGTTGGACGATTTTGTCGCAAGAAGGTAAATCACAGCAAGCGTGGGCGGTGATGGTGGAAATCACTATGCCAGACGCAGAGGCATTTACCGCAACGCTTATCGAAGATCGTCCCGATTTAACCCAATTCACGTTGACTGGTCGCCGACCAAATACGTACATGCCAGAATTTACCGGGGTAGTGGCAAAAGACGGAACGGTGCATGCTTTGGATGTTGATGGGAAACCAATTTTAACCGTCGCGTTGCAAGTTGGCGCTGAAGTCAGTGATAACGTTACTGGTGGCGAACGGTCTCTGAAGATCGATAAAATCACGCCTGATTTCCCACTGTTAGCAGAAGGCTTTCAAGGTCGTACTGGTACGATGTTAGAATGGACACTCAAAAGCCCTGCTGGCCAGCAAAATGGTAGCAGTGTTGTGGGCGAACCCTCATTGACTCGTTACCAACGCGCGCGGGTGAAATCAGCACCGGATAAACGCTTATCAGCAATTGTGCTGGAACATGCGCCAGAAGTCATGGCTTATAATAAAGATATTCCTGCGATTTGGGTACGTCGCGAAGACGCGGCGCGTTTTCGCGATCCGCTGGTGCCCATGCGCGGTGTTGGTCCGGATGCGGTTGCGACGTTACCGATTAAGGGGTTACCGCGTTATCATGATTACGGTCGGCATATGACGGATGGCAAAGCCTTGGCCATCAATATTGGATCAGTTAATGGTGTCGATTTCCATATAACGGGATTCTCGCCTTATGCGCGTCTCACTAGTCGTTGGAAAGAAGACAAAGACGCTGTTCCTAATCCGATATTAGATGTGCGCTTCACTAGTAGCGTCGATGGCCAGGGATTTAATCGTGTGGTTAGTGCCACCACCGATATCGGATCATTAGTTGATACGCCATTGATGTGGTTGCATTGCGTAGATGAACCAACCTACCAACAAGCCTTAGCCCAATTACAGTTACAGTTTCCAACCTTAGAAAAAGAAAGTAGTGCGGACGCGGATCAAGAATTAGCGGCTAAAACCCGTTTGGCATTTATTTCGGCGCCAGGTAAAAAAGTGACCCTTCATGTTGGTCAACCTGGACGGAATTTAAGGATTTTTCCCATGGACCAAGCGAGCGAAGTGACCGTCGCTTTATGGGGCGATAATGTCACGGTTCGTTTAAATCAAATTCTGCAACGTCCAAGTAAAGTCACCGAACCGTTGCCAGTCCCAAAAGAACAGCAACAAAGTCGCATGTCAGTAGGCGACTATGAAAGTTTAGTAGAAGTGACAGCCACCCATCAAGGCAAGACGACTAGCATGTGGGTGCCGTATTCACCATATCCGCATCTGCCGCGTGAAATGGGTGATGAAAGCTCTTTAGGTATGTATGCGCCCCGCCCGATCATGATTGATGTCCCAGGATCTGGTCGCTACGAATTAATGTACAGCAAAGCGCCGATGGAAATTCCAGGTTCCATTTGGATGACTGGTTTTGATGTCCCACGTCGACCAGGCAGCGATGAGCCGAGCGAGTTTTTCTGCTTCGTTGGTTATGGCGATCAAAAAGCACCGCAGACGGCAAAGATTCACATGAATTATCCCTTGGAGTGGAAAGATACCTTTTTCTTCCAAGCCAGTTGGGATCCTACAAAACAAGCATTAACGGTATTAGGCGTTGGTAACCGTCCCGCCGGATATCCGATGTTGTGGGCATCAATTGTGCTCGCTTTGGGTATTGCCTGGAGTGGTTTTATGGCGGCCTTCAAGCGCAGCGCTGGTAGTTCAGCAAGTACGGGGAGAAAGTCATGAGTACCCGATTCGTTATGTGTCTATCGCACGTCCTGTGGGTATTGTGCCTCAGCGTTGGCTTGATGAACGCGGCTGAAGTGTCGCCACACATCGGGAAACCTGACTTGGTGCCAATTAAAGAAACGCTCGCAGGAGTTAATTTAAAAGCCCTGGAAGCGACTCCCGTTCAGCACAGTGGACGTTACAAACCTTTCCATTCGTTGGCGATGGAAGTGGTCGACGGGATCGCTTACACGACGTCGTTTGGTAATGGACATACTCCACTGTCGAGTTTGTTAGACGTATTATTTTGTCATAGTGCATATGAAGACAAACCCATAGCGCGGGTTAAACATACTGAATTACGACACGATTTAGCGTTAGTTTTACCCGAAGCCGAACGGGCAATATTGATAAAGGAAGGTCGTATTTCGCCGCGTCGTCTGCATGATCAGGCGGTGCGTGATAAATTAGAGGAACTTGGTCGCCTTACTTCTAAAACCAAAGCGATTAATCAAGTGCGACGTGCGCAAGGCATGTTGGATCCAGGTAATATTGTTTTCCAATTACGCATTTTCCCCGTGCCTGCTGGTCCACATAATGATCGTTGGCGCGATCCTGCAGAATTAGGTGGTTCTTTTGCTTCATCGCTGGTGTCATTTATTGCAGCGGCGCGCGCTGCCGGGAATGATGAAGGCATCAGTGCTTTTGCGGAACAATCCTATAGCTTGTTGCCAGTGTCGCCTGAAACGGCGATGAAACTTGGAATTGCTAATCGTGAAGATTTGTCTGCCATAAACCAAGATGTTTTATGGCCGCTGTGGCGCTTCGCCGCTACGGGCGCGATTGATGACGCCGCCGCTCAGCGCTTGGGCGCTGATCCTCTTTCGCTGGCTCAGTTGGAATTACCACAAGCGGCCTTAATGGCCGACACGTTGGATAATTTGAAAAATCGCTGGTCTGGTTTGCATATTCCCGATGCTGATTTAGCGGAAGCTAGTTTACGCCAACCGTTGGATGCGGCGGTTGAACGAGCCGTTAATGCGTGGTCGAATATGGGCCAAGGTTGGAAAGCCGCTCGTCATGGTAAATTATCCGGAGTTGAATTACAAACACGCGTAGACGCCTTTGTGGCAGCGACGGTTGAACTCCGCGCCCTATTTGATCGCGATCATATTGCTCGTGGTCAGGCACCTTTGGTTATTACCAACGAACTAGAAATGACTTATTGGCGCTTTAATGGATTTATTCATTGGGTGTGGATGAGCTTATTATTAGCCGTGCCCTTTTTAGCCATGGGTGGGATTGGTCGAGTGAATTGGGCGTTAAAAATTGGTTACGTTTTGGCCGTCATCGGTTTAATCGGTCAATTCGCCGCCTTTGTGATTCGTGCGGAATTAGCGCAACGTATTCCGCTCGCTAATTTATATGAGTCGATGGCTGCTGCCGCTTTATTTGCCAGCTTTGCTGCCTTGATTGGCGAAGCGGTACTGTCGAGAAACCGACGTAAAGCGCTAGCGGCTCTTGGTGCAAACGGA
>SYDV01000108.1 GCA_005801395.1 Planctomycetia bacterium
CGGAGTCACCGCCGTCCCTGGCTCCCACACCACCTCCATCGCACCACCTGGAGTCTGCACCAACACCGACTCAGGAGACGTAATTTCTGACGGAATTACCCCATCACCAAATGGGTGACCGGGAAACGGAGAGGATGACTGCATTTTTCCAGTCGAATGCGACTAGACGAGGCGGGCAACTGCTTTTTTCAGGATTAAAGCCGGACACGCGACCATGCCCGCGATGTTGCAGTCGTCGGGTTATCGTACCGCAGTGGTGGGCAAATGGCATTTAGGTTTGGGCGATGGCAATGTGAATTGGAATAAACCAATACCAACTGACTGTCCAATTGATATCGGGTTTAGTACGAGTTTTATTATGGCGGCAACTGGGGACCGGGTGCCGTGTGTGTATGTGCGTGATCGTTTAGTAGTTGGATTAGATCCTGCCGATCCGATTGAAGTCAGTTACGGCAAGCCCATTGCCGGTCAACCAACTGGCAAAGATAATCCGGATCTTTTACGCATCCATCCCAGCCATGGGCATGACCAATCTATCGTCAATGGTATTAGTCGAATTGGTTACATGAAAGGTGGCAAATCGGCTTTGTGGACCGACGAAAATATGGCGGATGATTTCACCGGTGAAGCGGTGCGTTTTATCGAGCAATCAAAGGACAAACCATTTTTCTTATTCTTTGCTCTCCATGATCCCCATGTGCCTCGCGTTCCACATCCGCGCTTTGTTGGTAAATCCCAATTAGGTCCGCGTGGCGATGCGATTGTGCAGGCGGATTGGTGCGTTGGACAAATCACCGAAACGTTAGCGCGCTTGGGTTTGGATAAAAATACGTTGGTAATTATTTCCAGTGATAATGGACCGGTTTTGGATGACGGTTATAAAGACGAAGCGAAGGAGAAAAATGGCGATCATAAATCGGCTGGTCCTTTGCGGGGTGGAAAATATTCGCGTTATGAAGGCGGCACGCGGGTTCCCTTTATCACCAGTTGGCCAGGTCGTATTAATCCAAGTGTGTCGGACGCCATCGTTTCTCAGGTCGATCTTTACGCCAGTTTAGCCGCCTTAGTTGGTGGTACCTTGGCAGAGACGGATGCTCCAGACAGCATTAATGTGTTACCGGCATTATTGGGAACCAGTCAAACAGGACGTGATCACGTGATCGTAGATGCGCGTGGAATGGGTATTCGAGTCGGTAATTGGAAATACCTACCAGCGGTAAAAGGCGAAAAAGTTAATAAAAATACCAATACAGAATTAGGCTCGGTCGATGCCGGCGTATTGTATGACCTGAAAAACGACCCAGGCGAAACGATGGACCTCGCTGCGAAGCATCCCGATAAAGTGGCAGAATTAAAAGCGAAACTGGAAGCGCTTCAGGCTGCGGGTCGCAGTCGATGAAAAGAGAGCGATTCGATATAACCCTTACAGCCCAACAATACTTTCATCCACGCCACTGACGGTGATGACGAGTTGGGTCTTTAAATGATTATTCAGGGAATCTTGAATAAAATTCAGCGTGCCACCGACGGATGATGAGCAAGAACCACAAGCACCGTGGTATTGCACAAACAACTCATCACCTTTGAGGTCAACTAAATCAAGTCCGCCACCATCGCTGGCGAGTGCCGGACGTACATGAATGTCCAAAACGGACTCAATACGGCGAACTTTTTCGAATAATCCGACTTCGGTCCAAGGCAATGCGGCTGCGGTGCCACCGGTGGCGACAACGGCGTCAGGCGTGGCTTTGGCACCTTGATGGCGTTCGAGCGCTTTGCGCAGCACATAAAACGGATGGTCGGCGTCTGGATGATTGGTGGCGACCAATTCTAAGACCGCGCCGCCGTTAGCGTCGCGCAATTGCGTGTCGGCTTGGCGCGGCGTGAAACGCGCTGCGTCTTCTAACGTGCGGCTGATGGCCTGTTCGATCATCAAATCGTAGGCAGCTTTAAGGCCGTCTTTGGCCGGCGAACGGAAACGCCCATCGCGCACGATGCCAGCTTTGTCGACCAATAACGTAATGGAAATGTGCTCAGGAGCATGGGCCGCACCGTGATCCGTAGTGACTAACGTCAGCTCTTTGGCTTTGGCATTTGCCTCAGTCAATTCACCAAAATGGCGCATCTCGCTCAGGCGTGAAATGGCTTTAGCACTCAAAGCATGGGTATCAGTCGGGGGCACGGCGTCGTTCCTAGGGCGGGCACGCTATGGCGAGTTTGGCCTAGAGACAGGGGCGATTGGTGGGATTTCGACAGGGCGAATTGGCGAAGGAGGTGTTGTTCCCCCTTGATCTTCTCCCGAAATTACCCTACGACAACATCCATGCTGCGAATTACCATCACTCGAATTAGCACCGGCCACTAGCCGAACGCAGCGCAAGTCCCTTACCGTGAGCCTGATGTGCCCACTTGCCTGCTGAGTGCGAGTGGCCGTTATATTCCTCCGCCATAACCAATTCGGCACACGGGCTAACGAAATCGATCATGACTACGACCTCAACTACCTCTACTCCTGCTGTGAAGTTGGAGATCTACGACACCACGTTGCGTGACGGCACGCAAGGCGAGGGCGTTAATGTGAGCTTGGAAGACAAGCTGGCATTGACCAAAGCCCTCGACTGGTTGGGTGTGGATTTCATTGAAGGCGGCTGGCCCGGTTCGAATCCCAAAGACGTCGCGTATTTTGAAGCGGTGCGGTCGTTGAAGCTGACGCATGCAAAGGTCACGGCTTTTGGTTCAACGCGTCACGCAAAAAATGCGGCAAAGGATGATGCGAATTTACAAAAATTGATCGAGGCCCAAGCCGATGTGATCTGTATCTTCGGAAAAACCTGGGACATGCACGTGACCGTCGCGTTGCGCGTGTCTTTAGAAGATAATTTAGAGATGATCCGTTCATCAGTGACTTATTTAAAAGAAGCCAGTGGTCGTCCGGTATTTTATGATGCAGAACATTTTTTCGACGGCTACAAAGCGAATAATGAATATGCGTTACAAACGTTAGAGGCCGCTGTTGCCGCTGGCGCAGAGCGCATCATCTTGTGCGACACCAATGGTGGCGCGATGCCAGATGAAGTCGATGTCGCCGTGCGCATGGTACGTTCGCGTTTACCGAAAGCATTCATCGGTATCCATGTCCATAACGATGGTGGATTAGCAACGGCGAATACGTTGCGCGCCGTGCAGGCTGGTGCTCGTCAAGTCCAAGGTACCATCAATGGCGTGGGTGAACGTTGTGGAAACGTTGATTTAACCACGGTTATCGCCAATGCGGAAATAAAACTCGGTTATCAATGTTTGCCTGAGGGTCATCGTCAACGACTGACGGAAATCAGTCGTTTGGTGTGGGAACGCATCAATGTGGTTGGTCCAGTCAATCAACCGTATGTCGGACGCGCTGCGTTCGCGCACAAGGGCGGAATTCATGTCAGCGCCGTGCAGCGTAATTCGCTGACTTACGAACACGTCACGCCGGAATCGGTGGGCAATGAACGTCGGATATTAATCAGTGAATTATCTGGCCGTTCCAATGTGCAGGCGAAATTAGCGGAACGCTATCCGCAGTTACAAGACAACGCGGTATTAAAAAGTGTGCTAGATGCCGTCATGGCGCGTGAAAATGCCGGATATAGTTACGAAGCAGCCGAAGCCAGTTTTGATTTGTTAGTGCGCCGCCAAGTGGGTGCGTACAAACCGGCGTTTGTATTGCATCATTATCGCATTCATGGTCTGGGAACCCCTGGAGATGCGCGCGATTTAGTCGAAGCCACGGTTAAACTCGACATCAATAATGAAACGCGGTTGTTTGCTTCCGAAGGTCACGGTCCAGTGGATGCATTAAGCCATGCATTAATGTCGGCATTGATCCAGTCATTTCCGCAGTTGAAGGATCTCCACTTAGTGGACTTTAAAGTGCGCGTGGTCAACAGCGCTGATGGTACCGCCGCTAAAGTGCGCGTGCTGATCGAGCATCAATACCACGGTCGATCGATCGGCACGATCGGCGTTGATGAAAACATCATCGAAGCCAGTTGGAAAGCCTTGTGCGAAGCAGTGGAATACACGCTGACGGTCGAGTCGAAGAATTAATTCTTCGGTGCTGCGCTTTGCGTCCAGGTATCTAGGAGCAAAGCGCGGCGCCCTGCTGATTGCCCAATCCTTCCGACCTCCTAGCGTGCGCCCTCCTTATGGCGCGCACTTTCATTCAGGTCTCGGATTTACATAAACACTATGGTTCTACCGCCATTTTGGATGGGGGATCGGTAACGATTCTTGATGATCACCGGATTGGGGTCATTGGTCGCAATGGAGCAGGAAAATCGACCCTGTGCCGAATTATTTTGGGTGAAGAGCAAGCTGATGGCGGGAGCATTTCTATGCACGCCGACATGCGCCTGAGCTATTTGGAGCAGAAGGATCCATTTCGCGAAAATGAAAGTGTCCTGGATTACCTGATGCGTTATTCCGGCTGCCCGGATTGGCGTTGTGGCCAATTGGCTGGTCGGTTCCTGCTAAAAAATGATATGTTGACGACCGTCGTGCGGAGTTTGTCAGGGGGTTTTCAAACCCGCGTGCGTTTGTGTGCGATGTTGTTGAAAGAACCAAACTTTTTGGTGCTCGACGAACCGACCAACTACCTCGATTTACGTACGCTGTTGTTGCTCGAACGGTTTCTAACCGATTATCGTGGTGGTTATATTATTGTGTCGCATGACCGTGAATTTTTGAAACGGACATGCACCTCGACGCTTGAAGTCGAACGCGGACAAATTGTATTGTACCCTGGCGATGTCGAAAGCTACCTCGCATACAAAGCCGAGCAGCGCGCCCAGGCAGAAGCCTTTAACGCTAATGTTGAAATTCGTCGCAAACAATTACAGACGTTCGTTGATAAAAATAAAGCCAAAGCATCGAAAGCAACTCAAGCTGCGTCAAAAGCTAAAATGTTGGATCGTTTAGAAACGGTGAAAGTAGACGGCGATTTAGCCGCAGTAACCATTACGATTAATTCGGTAGAGACGCGTCAAGGCGCCGCTGTTCGCATTATGGATTTAGGTATTGGTTATCCTGAAAAAACTATCGCGAATGGCATCACCTTTGAAATTGATCGCGGTCGACATGTAGCGGTGGTGGGTGATAATGGACAGGGTAAAACCACATTCTTATCAACTATTGCCGGAAAATTACCGACCAAAGCCGGCGAGATTCGTTGGGGTCATGGCATTGTGGTTGGCACTTATGCGCAACATGTTTTCACGGCGATGGATCCATCGGTGTCGGTGCAACGTTATTTAGAACGGGCGGCGGCTTCAGCCGGTGGGCCGATGACTCCAACCCAGCGAATTTTAGATATGGCGGGATCGTTTTTATTTCGCGGTAGCGACGTAGAAAAGAAAATTGCCGTATTATCTGGTGGTGAACGTGCGCGGTTATGTTTAGCCGGTTTATTATTATCGCGTTGCACGGTGATGTTGCTCGACGAACCGACCAATCATTTGGATTTTGAAACTGTCGAAGCCTTAGCTGATGCGCTGAAGACTTATGACGGAACGATTTTCTTTACCAGTCACGATCGTACGTTCGTTTCACGCGTGGCCACCGATATTGTTGAAGTGAATAACGGAAAAGTGGAACTCTACGGCGATGATTATGCTGGGTATGTTTATCGCATTGAACGTGAAACACGGGAAGGCACCGATGGACCAAGTTCGACGCAGACCAGTGCTGTAGCGGCGCCGAAAAAAGTTGTCAGTGCGAGTGATCGCAAAGCACTACACGAACACGTGCGTGGATTACGCAATCAATTGAAACAGGTGGAAAAAAAGGTCGCTTTATTGGATGCGGAAAAGAAAAAACTTTCCGCGACTCTCGAAGCTGATCCAACCACGTATCAACCAGACATCATTGCTCGTTTAGATACCGTTACCGCGGAATTAGACGCCCAAGAAGGCCGCTGGCTGGAACTCAACGACGAGATAGAAAACAACTCCGCTCAGGAATAACTAGTTAGGAACACCCATGGCTAAAGCCGTTACTTCTACCGAACCATGCCCATGCACCAGTGGCCGTACCTACGGCGAATGCTGCGAACCATTTCTGACCAAGAAAAGCCTTCCTCAAACCGCTGAAGCGTTAATGCGTTCTCGCTATAGTGCTTATGCGGTAGGTCAGGTTGATTACGTCATGGAAACCGATGATCCCAATAATGGTGGCGAATTTGATCGCACCTCAGCCGACACGTGGTCGAGTAAATCCGAATGGATTGGTTTAGAGGTCGTCGACAAAGTCGCTGGTGGCGCCAATGATAAAGAAGGTGTCGTAGAATTTATCGCCCGTTTTAAAATTGGCGCTAAAGAAATGTCGCACAAAGAACGTTCGCGCTTTCGCAAGGTCGAGGGAAAATGGTATTATGTCGATGGACATACTCCGGCGCTCAAACCCTTCGTTAAAGAAGAACCAGCGATTGGCCGCAATGATCCTTGTCATTGTGGAAGCGGAAAAAAATTCAAGAAATGTCACGGCGCGTAAGCGTCAATCAGGCTTATCGTTTACGGTTTTTTCTTGTTTATTTCTACAGCTTGTGTTCCAAGTGATGGAAAATTGGTAAGAACATAAAAAAGGCTGAGATCGATGCCGATCTCAGCCTTTTCTTTTATGATGGCGTTTGTCTTAGGTGAGATCTTGCAGCACACCCTTTGCGCTTTGTTCGGGGTTGCCAAAGGATTTTATTTGGTGTCCGAAGGCGTGCGCGAACGACATCAGTAAGCGATTGTGGGGTTCTTTCTTATATTTGAGTGAGCGTCCCATTTTGAAGTCGAGACCGTCGCCGACCAGGACAAAAGGAATATCGTCGCGGGTGTGCGAATTGCCTTTACCTAGTTCGTTGGTCCATACGACAGTCGTATTGTCGAGTAGGCTCTTATTGGTGCCTGGCTCTTTCGTTTCACTCAGGCGTTTGACTAAATAGGCTAGTTCTTCGCAGTACCAGGTGTTGATCTTCGTCAGCTGATCTTGGACATCCTGTTTTTCATCTGGTTCGTGCGATAAGGTGTGATGGCCTTCGGTTACGCCCAGCCATTTCATTTTCGCATTTCCAACCGAATTCGTGTATTGCAGGGTGGCGACACGGGTGAAGTCATTTTGGAAACTATTGATCATTAAGTCGATTTGCATGCGGCTGGTACGCGGCATGTCGTCGTCATTGACCTTAACGCCATCAGCAAATGTCGGCATGGGAACAGCGAGCTTCACTTGGCTTGCCGCTTTATATTGCTTTTCAGCATCGTTCACAAACGACGTATGTTGCTCTAATAAGCGGCGATCTTCAACGCTGATGTTGGCGCTTAATTTCTTTAAATCAGTTTTAACCTGATCCAGCACCGTGGTCATGGTTTTCTGATCTTTCATTTGGTCGTACAATTTATTAAACATTTGGTACGGATTACTGATCGGCGAGAGCGGTTGGTTGGCACCAGCATACGACCAGCGAGTCCAGGTGTCGGCGCGATTAGGAACGTTCACGCCGAATTCTAAGGTGCTGAAACGTGTTTTCGTGGCGGCTTTATTTTGCAGGTAATTGCCGATTTCTTGATCAATCGACAAACCCTTGGCCCAGCCCGCGGGAGTATCAGAACCGCCTTGGATATTACCTGGGAATAATTCAATGCCGGTTAATAAACAGCCCATGCCGCGCATATGGCCGTCGCCGTCGCCTTTAATTTTATTGCACACTCCATGCAAGAAGAGTGAGCGAGACTTGTACGGCTCTAATGGTTTAAGGCTGTCTTTTAATACAAAATCTTTGCCTTCGGCGTCCGGCCAAAAAGTTTTTGGTACGACGCCATTTGGACTAAACATAAAGATGACGCGTTGTTTGCGCCCTGCTGTTGCGGCAAAGCCCAAGCTGGGTAAATTTCCTAAAAAGGGGAGTAGGGCGGCAGTGCAGCCCATTTGTTGCAAAAATTCGCGGCGATTGGTGTTGCGATTCATGGTTTTGCTACCTACTTAGGGGTACTCGGAACGGTTGTGGTTGTTGTCGAGGTATTAGTTGAGGCAAAGGTCGCGCTGACCAACATCTCACTCAATAACTTGCGCATATGGAAGTTATTTGCGACGAAGTATTGACGCAGGCGTTCTTTTTCGTTGGGACCATAAGCTAGAATGGGTTGCTTAATGGTGTCCTTAAAGAGCCGTTCGACGAAGGCAGCCTGGGCTTCTGGGCTATCGATCAGAAATTTACCCAAATCACGAGCGTTGGTGAAGGTCAATTGTTCGCCATCTTGGCGCAGATAGCCACCGCTGGCATCAATGGGGCGCGAATCTTCCTCGGTGCGATAACGACCGACTGCGTCGAAGTGCTCCATGGTGAAGCCCAGGGGATTGATCATGTCGTGACAGGACTGGCAGCTGCTGGGTTTCGTTTGTTTACTAATGCGTTCACGGGTGTTGAGCTTGGGATTGAGGGTCGGGCTTTCTGGCACGATCGAATCAGGCGGTGAGCGTAAGCGTCGTCCGAGTAAATTACGGCTGACAAATACCCCACGATGAATGGGTGAGGAGGTATCACTGTAAGCCAACCCGGCCATTAATAAGGGATGGGTGAGAATCCCTGCGCGTGGTTGATCAGTGGCTTGGTATTTACCAAAGGGTGCATTTTCGTCAGCTGGGATGCCATAATATTTAGCCAACCGACCATTCAGGTAGATATCATTGGTCGTGAATAATTGTCGGTAGTCTGATTGATCGCTCCACATGACATCATCAACGAAGAGATCTAATGAAGTGCGCAGTTCAGACACCATGGCGTCATCAAACCCTGGGTACTTTTTGTCATTCTTTTCTAATCCATGTAATTCATCAACTTTAAGCCAACGATGATAAAAACGTTTGAGTTTTGCTTTCGCACGTGGGTCGGCCATCAGACGATCAATATTTTTTAGTACTTCTTGCGGTTTGGTAATCCAGCCTTGTTTAGCCGCCGCTAATAAAAAAGTATCCGGCAGAGAATCCCACAAGCCGTAGGAAATTTTACTCGCGATGACATACGGATCTTGTGCCTTACCCGTAATGCCGATGTATAAAAACCGTGGGGACTTAAGCGTCTGCAACAAGACCGTCTTAATGCCAGTTTCAATATTTTCCGCTTGTTCAAACGGTTTGTTCACCAGTTGAATGAGCGTGTCTTCTGACAACGGTTCACGGTAGGCGCGTTCGACAAACGTGCGTAAAAAAGTCAGCGATTTTGCTTTTGCATCGCCCGCATCAATGCGAACACCGGCGTAACGTTGCAGTTTTTCAATGACGTAATTCGCGACCTCAAAGCCAGCAAGCGTGGTGGCTTCATCCCAGGCTTTTGAAATGGTCGCACCACGTTCATAGCCAAGGCTATTATCATCCGGTGGGAACGGCGTTTGCACGATACAAAATTGTGAGCCGCCGTCTGGTGAGAGTAAGCGTTCAGGAATAATGGTTTCGGGATGGTGCGGTACCTTCCAGCGCAGTTGTGCGGCAAAAAGAGTTTCTTTCTTTTCTTTGCCCACCTCTGCTTTGAGATAATAGGTACGTCCAGCGAGTAAGCGAATATTCGCACGATGTTTGGTTTCGGTTCCGGAGCGGACCCACACATCAATTAATGGTTTTTCACGGTCATTGACCCATAACCGCGCGCCGTTTGGTGTGTCGAGAGTAAATTCATATTCGCCATCTTCCGGAGCAAATACCGCGCCGCTCCAACGTACGGCGAAATCATCTTTGTCGATTTTATCAGAAGGCTTTGTCCCTTCAAAGCGTACATTTACAACGGCTTCAGTTTGATCGACGACCCGATTTTTCCCATTGAAGCCACGGCCATCGTTAAAATATTCCGCATGGAGACCAAATTTATCAACTGGTTTGACATAGCCATTAAAGGACGCGAGTAAGTCCGCGATGGTATTTTGATATTGGTTGACGGTCAGACGGGATAATTCAATTCGCGGTTGATTCGTACGTAATTGTGCTTCGAGCGAATAAAAGTTTTGATAAATATAGGCGGAAACTTGTTTCGCCTCTTCTTCGGTGCAGCCATCCGGTTTGTCTTCCGGCATTTGGCGGTCGATATACCGAATTAATGAGGCGAGTGAGCGGTCGCCCACTAACGGGTCGGCATATTTATCGCGCACACCTTCGCCATTTTTTCCATGACAGGACGCGCATTGTTCGCGATAAACTTTTGCTCCAGCGGCGTGTAAATCTGCTGCTTGGGCTAAGGCAGTTAATACCAAACTGCTTAGAACCAATCCCGAAGTGACCACCCAGGAAGATGTCCGTTTTTGCTTGGGATTCGAGTGGCAAGCGAGGCGTTGCATGGGCTGGTGGATCCTGGTTAGGCTTACCATCTAAATGATGATCGAGCCATGAGAGGTACCGATGAGCCAATAAATCGTTGCTGAATATTTCATGACATTTGGTATCCGGACATCTGTCCGGTACCGAATTAGAA
>SYDV01000109.1 GCA_005801395.1 Planctomycetia bacterium
AACGCACATGAAAAATCCCACCCTGCGTTTCAATCGGAAACGTGTCTTTATGACCGACTCTCGACTCGGGAAATGATTCACCCAAACAGGGAACCAAAGAAGCAGCGGATTTTTTACGTAACATACGTGCAATATCATGCTAATCACGGCGTTGCCAAGATTCCTAATGCCGGATTTAGGTTCATTGGTATTGCATGAGCTGCCAGTCGAACAGAAAAAAGACGTTGAGCAAACGTGTATCGTTTTTTGTTATGGGAAGCTATCGGTGGCTCAGTGAATTATTTTTCAAGAGCCGCAAGAAATGCGAGTAGAATGGGTAATCGCTCGGCGTCAAAAAATAACGGGCCCCCATGTGCAGCTTTTGGTACGGACATAAATTGCACACGGGCGCCAACTAAGCGGTAGGCACTGGCGAATTCCAGTGATTGATTGATGGGCATTTGTGGATCTTGTTCGCCATGCAGCATTAATAGTGGTGGATCATTGGCATCCACATGGGTGCATGGACTGGCCAATTGCGCGAGTGCGGGTTTTTCGTTTGGTAATCCACCGAGGAATAATTTTAAGGCCGGTTCACGAACGGAGAGTCCAAAAGGTGTCGATTGCGCTAAAATCGTGGTCAAATTAGACGCGCCGTAATAACTGACAATTCCTTGAACGGCTGCAGATGTTTGTGCGTCATCGCCTGGGGCGTGATCTAATTCCGTGACACCATTGCTGACGCCAACTACCGCAGCTAAGTGCCCACCGGCTGAGCAGCCAAATAGTACAATGTGATTGGCTTTTATTTTAAGTGCTTCTTGTTGTGCCCGTAAAAAACGAATTGCCGCGCGAATATCAAACGCTTGAGCTGGAAATGGTGCGACCGGTGATAAACGATAATCCACACTGGCGACGGCATATCCGGCATCAACTAAGGCTAAGCACGGTGGGTTTGCGCGCGATCCACTCCGCCAAGCTCCGCCATGAACGTTTACGATCAACGGTCCACGTTGAGTGACAGGCACATATAGATCCAGTGACAACGGTCCGCTATCGCGTTTGGCAAATACATGGGTGGTTGGCTCGACGCACCAAGTCGTGTTTAGGAATACGAATAACAACAGCAGACGAGGTAATGACATGTCGCTTTGCTTAGCGGTTAATTAATCGCATGCCAGACAGGTTGTGTTGGTGCTGCTGGCACTGCGAAATTCACTCAGGATATTTATCAACCCTTCGCGCGTTTATAAAACGGCAATGCGACGACTTCTGCTGCGCAGGGCGTTCCGCGAATATCGACGGTGAGTGCAGTGCCGACGGCGCTGGACGCACTGGCGACATAGGCCATGCCGATGGGGTAACCGAGGGTCGGTGACAAGGTGCCGCTGGTGATCACGCCAACGGGCTGACCGTTAGCCAATACTGGGTATCCGTGGCGTGGTACGCGTTTATCGGTCATGCGCAGGCCGACTAAGCGTTTGTTGGTGCCGTCGCGCAGTTGGCGCAAGACGATTTCAGCGCCATTAAAGCCGCCGTCTTTGTTGACGGCAAAGCCAAGACCAGCTTCAGCGGGCGTAACGGTGCGATCTAACTCATTACCGTACAAAGGCATACCTGCTTCGAGACGCAACGTATCGCGGCATCCCAGGCCACAGGGGACGGCTCCGGCAGCGACTACGGCCTCGTAAAAGCGTGCGGCGTGCTCAGCTGGTAAAAAGCATTCAAAACCGTTTTCGCCGGTGTATCCAGTGCGGCTCAGTCGAACCGTGATGCCAGACCAAGCCAGATCGATAAAACTGTAATATTTCATCGCGCCACCATCGAGACCCATTTTCGCTAATAATGGGGCCGAGGCTGGGCCTTGGACGGCGATCATGGCTTGGCGGGCGGTCAAATCAGTTAACGAATCACTTGCAAGCGATTGCCAGCGGTCGCGGATCTTCTGATAATTACCGGCATTCACTACGATATGGAACGCATGTTCACTCTCGCGACTGACCAACACGTCGTCTTCAACCGTACCGTCATCGGCCAACACCAAGCCGTAACGAACTTGTCCTGGGGTCATGCTGCGAAGTGGACGGCAAACCTGCTTTTCCAGCAGTGCGAGCGCCTGCGGACCAGCCAGATGCAGTCGACCCATATGACCCAAATCAAAGATGCCGCACGCGGTGCGAACAGTTTGATGTTCAGTAGTAATCCCGGCAAATTGCACCGGCATATCCCAACCATTAAAATCGATAAAGCGTCCACCACGGGCGAGTTGTGCTTCATACAGACCGGTTCGGTGTCCCATGCGAAAGCCCTTCGTTGTTTTATCCGGCAACAATTCGGTTGCGGGAAAGCTGCATCTACGTTCAGTTATGCATTCCGGCAAGTACTTGTGTGGAGGGAACATGCCACGATTTGAACGGCCACGTATCGGTCGACTGGTTGCCAGTCTGGTCGCTTTAGGAATTTGTGCGTCGACGATGCCAGTGTTGGCTGTCGACGTCGGCTCGACTCAGGAAAGCGGCGGGGCGCGTCCCTTGCCATCTGATGAAGTGACCCGCGCGAATGTCTTGGCTGCTGCTGGACATCATGATGAAGCGGTGGCCTTGTTAACTTTACGCCTTTCAACCAACCCCGATGACGCCTTGGCGAAGCAAACTTTATTGTCGTTGCGCATTGCTCAGATGGAAGAAGAAATTCGTCAAATTTTAGGTGAGCAATCCAAGGCAAAAGAATTAGTGGTTGGTGATCCGGATTACGAAGCGGCGCGTAATCGTGCCGATGCTGCGGTCACCAAACGATTAGATGTCGCTGAATATTACGCGCACAATCGGCGCTACGCTGAAGCCGCGATGGTATGCAATGCTATCTTACGCGATTACCCACATCATCCGGCTGCGCTTAAATTAAAATATCGTATCTTAACAGAAATGGTTGAACGTGAACGCTCGGAATTATTGAAAGATAAAGCTCTGCGGCGCGAAGACGCCATTAACGATTCGATAGACGACGCGATCATGCCAGGTGAAAAACCGAAGAGTAAGCGCACGCTCTTTGTCTTTGATGAAGATCTCGCTGAATTCGAGCGTGCGCAGTTACAGCAAAAATTATTACAACGAATCCCATCGCTTATTTACGACGGCACTAATGGCACCAAGAGCGTCCAAGTTCGTGAGTTATTGCAGCCATTATTCGCCTTTGCTGGGATTAATTACGTGGTGTTAGATAGTGCGCTAAGTGATGAAACGCTGACGTTGCATATGGTGAATGCAACGATTGAAGAAGTGCTAACAACCATCGCTAAATTAGTTAATATTCGTTATAATTATAGTGGCGGTACTGTATTTATTACGAGTGCTGATAGCGAAGTCATGGTAACGGAAATTGTCCGTATTCATTCGGGATTAACCGATGTTAAATCCGAACCCAAATTGGGCGGAACACCTGGCGGCGGTGGCAGTAGTGGTGGTGGGGGTTCGGGTGGTCAAGGCTCTGGAAATGGAGGAGCTGGCGCGGGACTCTTTGCCGGTGGTGGAGGCGAGGAAGGTGGAGGCGGTGGCCAAGAATTCGTTTCAGATTTAGAGCGATTTTTAGAAAAAGTACCAGAAATCGTTGTTGGCTGGCCAGCGGAAGGTAAAATTTATTTCGAAAGAAAATCAAATTCCATTTTTGTCCGTGCAACGCCATCGGCGATTATGGAAACCAAGCGGTTATTGGCAGCGCTTGATTACAATAGTACGCAGGTACTGATCGAAGCTCGTTTCATTGAAGTCACTGATGCTGGGGCAAAGGAATTGGGCGTTGATTGGGCTGGCGGAGGAAAAAATGGCGACACGTATTTAAGTGCACCGACCTCCGGCCTTACGGTGCCCGGACCAACTGATGGCGGTGCCACGTTGACAAATACGTTTGGAAATGTGTCAAATATTGCGCCAGGTACTGGTGGGTTATTGGCACAGTTATTAGTCGCGCCGAATGATTACATGAAATTTAAAGCGACAATTTCAGCGATGGAAACTAACGGCAAGGCAGATACTCTTTCAGAACCAAAAATATTGACGCTCAGTAACGCCGTTGGCTTCATTGAAGTGAAGCAAGATATTTCCTTCATATCAGGTTATACCAATGCGGGTACCAACAGTTCGCCTGCCTATCCAGATGACCCGAATAATGGCAACGTCATTAATCCAGGTTATAATTATTCGTCAACAACGCTGGTCCCCGAATTTACGACGGACCAATCGGGAATCGAACTGCGCATACGTCCATCTGTCGCGCGTAATTCCGATATTATTACCCTTTCGATTACGCCTTCGGTTCGTGAAATGGTACGCGGCCCAGAACCGATAACCTTCAATAATTCAAACGGCGCCAATGGTGGAATTCCCATTCAAAATAGTATTGAACGGCCACCACAATTCGACACCCGTCGTTTGGCCACCGCACTTCATGTGAAAAATGGCGGTACAGTTGCACTGGGTGGATTGACCAAGGAAAAAGCTCAAGAATCAAGCACGGGCGTTCCATTTATGTCGCGTGTACCGGTCATTGGCAGTCTTTTCCGCCGTGATTCAAAGAGTAGCGAACGTCGTAATCTGATGATTTTTGTTACGGCTCATATCGTGGATCCAGAAGGTGCGAAACAAGGCGGCGAGATTCAGCATTTACGTGATACCGCACGCGTCGTATTGCCGGATAATGTCGATAAATTACCGACGTCAGCAGAGGCGGCAGCAAAAGTCCCCGTTCAGGCAGAAAATACCGCTGATGATGCGGGACCCATCTGGCGGCGGGAACGGCGGCGCTAATGGCGCGAACCTTCGTTGGCTTGGACGTTGGTCATCATACGGTGCGTGCCGTGGCGCTGCGCCGCGAGGGACGTTCGTATGCCATCGTGGCGCACGCAGAAGTTCCTCGATTAGATGAGGAAGGCACGCCGCGGCCATTGCGAGCCGTGGTTAAGGACATTCAAACAAAAGTACCACTAGGCAATTCTCCCGTCGTATCGATTAGTGATCTCGATACGTTAGTGCGGTACGTGGGAACTATTCCACTGCCCCCAGATCGTCTTCAACGCCTATTACGCCTGGAATTACTACAAGCCATCGAAGCCAGTGAATTAGCAGCGGATTCCTTTCCGGTGCCATTGGCAAGTGATGAATTAATTCACTGTTGTATTTTGACGCATCCGACGCGTGCCCACGAAGCCATCTTGGATTTAAAGGCGGTTGGCATTGGCGATCCTATTTTACATGCCGCTTCAGCAGCGGTTTACAACATCACGGTCCCCTTGCCGCCGGTACAAGATGAAGAAATGGCATTGTTGGTCGATATTGGATCAGCGCGGACCAACGTCGTTTTATTTGGCGATCGTCGACTACTTGCCTGTCGCCAATTAACCATTGGTGGCGACACTTTTACCGAGGCGTTGAGTGGAGGAGACAGCAAGGCAATTCGTGTTGCTGAGCAGCAAAAAATAGCTGGCGAAGGGTCGGCCTCACCATTGGCGGCGAATGGCGCGGGGATTGGTCGCACGGCTATTCGTGCGGCAACGACCACCGAATCGCCTACCGGCACACCCAAAACCACAGCAACCACTTCAGCCGCTCATAACGAATTTGAATTAGACCTTGATGCCGATCCGACGGGTGGTTTGCAGTTAGATGATGGCGATGATCAACCGATCAGCGCGTCGCTCAATGCGCCATCAATTACAGCACCGTCATTGGATCTGGACACGTCAGTCGTGCCGCCATTGGACCTCGATCAGGCGCCATCAGCGCGCACGACGTCATTTCCGTTTGAAACGCTCGAATCGGTAACGGTTACCGTCCCTGGAGTCGCCACGCAACAAATTGCCAGTCGTGTATTGGGCCCAGAACTGACCAAGGTGGCGGAATCGCTCTATGGTCAGCTAGCGAGTTCATTAGCGTGGTTCCGTACGCAAATACATGCCCGTCAATTGAATGTCACGAAAGTCATACTCACCGGGGGCGGCGCGAGTTTAGATGGACTAGAAGCGTATTTGGAACGTCGTTTTAGTATGCCAGTTAAACGTTTCGATCCTTGCGATGCCCTGACCGGTAAGGCGCCGGATCGCCCACACGTATTTGCCACCGCAATTGGTTTGGCGATTGCCGCAGCTAACACGATCCCTGGTACGGTTTGCTTAGATTTGACACCGGATTCCTTGCAAATTAAACGCCTGTGGCGCTCGCGTTTAATATGGCCGTATGTGGCGGCGGCGAGCGTCCTATTCGCAGCGGTCTTAGCCAGTTGGACCATGCTGAATAATCAGGAAGTAGCACAGGCAAATATTGAGTCTTATGCTGAATTTCAAACTGACCATGATAAATTGAAAAAACAATTAGACGATTTGCAGCGGGAACGTGAGGGATTGTCGGAAGATTTACGCGCAATTGCTGGCCGTATTTTTGCTGGCCGCGACTTATTATTCACCATTCGTGCGCTCAAAGAGCAAACGGATAATTCAAAAGAACTGTGGATTACCACGCTGGAAACGGTGGAAGTGGGCAAGGATAGCGGCGTCAGCAATCCCGCTGAGGCACCGCGCGGGATGATATCGCTGCGCCCAACGATTACGCAGACGACTGGTGGACGTCGCGATACCGTGATTGATCGCGGTGCAATAGATGTGTCTGCCTTGGTTAAATTTGACGATAAGAAAACGGACATTGAGTTAAATAATTTTTTCGAAACGTACAAAGCGGCCCTTGATGCCTGGAAACCAGATGCGAATGGAACTAAATTATTCCGTGATAGTCGTGTGTTGCAGCACATTATTCACCATGGAGAAGTTAAAAGTCAGGTAAAAAACACGGCGTCACCACGTGCTCCTAAAACGCCGACGGATACGCTTATTGAATCCGGTCGTTTTCCGTTTAAGATACGCTTTTTCTTTCAGCCCACGGAATTGAGCGCGATTACCAGCAATCAGAAAACCGTGGAAATAGGTAAGCCATGATTCCAGCGGTAGAAAAAGAAGAACAAAAAGGTTGGTTAGTGTTGGCGGGTATAACCGTGGCGGCGCTCATCGCGATATTCTCTATTTCGGACGGCGGTGAATTAGAAGCTCAAGCCCAAACCGAAAAAGATAAATTGGCAACTAAAGGTAGCGAAGATATGCACAGGCATGTGCAGCGGCAGTTAGAGGCCAATCAAAAATTGCGTGAAACCATTGAACAATTGAAATTCGATACGCGTTTTGAATTAGCTGAATACTATACGATACCCGCAAGTGAGCCACAACCAGGCTATTTATTTAAACGTAAATTTACTGAAGTTCGTCAGCGCTTGCGCGAGAAAGCGGCTGCCAGACGCATCGTCTATGATGATAATATTGGTTTCGGGGCTGATCCCAAAGTTCCCGATGACCGCGAGGCTCCGTATTTGATGACGATGTTGCAGGTGACGGAAAAATTAGTGGGTATTGCGCTCGATTCGCCAGCACCATTAGAGAAATTTTCCGTGATGCAATTGCCGGCAATTGATACCGGTCCAGTTTCGCGTCCTGTGTTGTTGCGTGAATATCCTATTACGATGCAGGTGCGCGGTGGGCTGAAAGATATTTTATGGATTTTGCATCGCATTAGTGAGGTTGCCACAACGGACGGCAAGAAAACCGATTACCCACTCATTTTGCGGGGTTTCTCGATTAAGAGCGATAACGCCACACCGAAGGATGACATTTCACAATTGGATGCGGAATTCCAGTTAGCGGCCATGCGTTTCATTAGTGAAGAAGAACGAGCGAAAGATCCGCTGGCTTTTCAAGGAATGAGCAGTGGATCGCGCGGTTCTGCCGGAAGCGGTTCAAGTAGCGGAAAGCCGGTGTTTTATGCCCGTCCCTAATGCTCAACCAATGGTTGCATTGGCAGCTGGCGGTGTGCTGCTAGCGTCGGTGGTGTGGTGGGCTTTCAGCGCCCCTGAAATCGTGGATCCTGGTCGTCCCGCTTGGCAAGGTGCTGACATCAGCAATCTCGTTGCTTCGGTGCCTAAGGTGGATGTCTTCAGCAGTTTTTATATCAATGATGACAATCCATTTGTGCCATATAATCTACGTTTAGCTGAGAGGGGGGTGTTGAATCCTTCGCGTAAGCCTGTGAAGCCAGAGACAACCATACCAGTTACTATTGCAAATAATAAACCTCCTCGTCCGCCAGTTGATGTCGTTGAGCAGCCGCGTGCCAAATTAGTTTTGCCCAAATTGTCACCAGCTCCAGCTGATGCGCCGGTGGTGTTTGGACTTGTGGGTGGCGGAGATAATCACACTTTGTTGGTGCGTATGCCAGATGCAGAGGTCTCTATTCGTATGGCGCCAGGCGAAAAAGTCGCTGAATGGACCTTAATTGCGATTCACAATAATAATTTAGCAACGTTTTTAGATCCACGTGGAGTCGAACATCGCTATACTATTGGTGAAGGTGATTTAGCGGTCATGCCCACGGAAAAATCGGCTGAAGGTGCTGTGGCACCAGGAAAAAAGCCGGCAAAAGCTACCGATAAAAAAATGGAATCGGGTGGACCTGAAATTGGTATGCCACGTATTCCACGGCCGTTACCTTTACCTGAACGTCCTCCAACGCCACCGAAAGAAAAACCGAAAGAGCCACCAAAAAAATAAATAATGGTGGGTTAGGTAAGTGCTGTTTTCGTTTCTTTTTTACGCCTATAAAAAATCCAACCGGAAGTCCGGTTGGATTTTTTATTATGCATACAGAAACGTGTGGCGCTTAGCCGCCTTGGGCCTTAAGTGTGGTCATGTATTCTACCAGCGAGGTGAAGTCCTCGACGCTGAGTGGGTTGGCGAGACCAGGTGGCATCATTGAAGTCGGTAGACGATCTTCTTTCTTCACATCGGCGCGCTTAATTTTGCTGACTTGGCCGACGATGTTACGCAATTCAATGACGCCATCGGCTTCATTCGTAACAAAACCAGATTGTACCGAGCCATCGTTCATGGTGAAAATTAACGTTTGAAATCCTTGCGCGACGACTTTGTTGGGATCCATAATGGAATCGATTAAATAGTCACGAGTGAATTTTGCGCCAGCGGCACCTAGGAAGGGGCCTTTTTGTTCCGCCTTTAAATCAGTCGCATGACAAGCAACGCATCCTTGTGTGGTGAAAATACGTTTGCCAATTTCGCTATTCCCTTTGTTTTTCATAGCCGCATCGAACACCTCTTTGGCAGGTAATTCAGCGACTTTTTTCCCACTGCTACCGACGCTCACCGTGGCAGCTTTCGCCGTTGTTGCGGCGTCAATGACCTTGCGATTATCAGAAGCCAAACCAGCAGCGATTTGTTTATCATAGCCAGTTAACTTCATGTCAGTGATGGCGCGAAAAAATCCGACATTGCGTGGGTTGTCGTTCACCAATTTTTGCGCTTCTTCTTTCCATTTATCTTTGGCCAGCGGACTATTTATAACCGTTAAAATCGACATCCAAGCGATGCGGCTGACATCGTCGTCGCCTTGGTTTGCGATTTTATTAAGTTCTTTCAATTCCGTGCCACGTTGGGTTTCGTTGATAAAGTCGTCCGTAAATTGAGCTGTCACTGCTGGCGCATTTTTATCATTGGACCAACTGCCGAGTACTTTGATACGTGCCGCGGTAGAGATGTTATCCTCAGCGCGAGATAGC
>SYDV01000110.1 GCA_005801395.1 Planctomycetia bacterium
CAGTGGTTGGCTCGGCGGAATCTGCACTCCACTGCACTGCATCTAGTGGCACGACATTAACTTGAACTGCTGGTAGGGAGGCGATGGCACACAGCAGCAAAAAAACAGCGCTTCGCATTTTTATCTCCTAAAGACGTTTCAGCCCAGCGGCCGGTACTCCGGTTAATTTTACCACGTGACAAGCTAGCAGGCGATCAGTGTCTTGCATCTAGTCGCTGCAGCAAAAGGCGCAAAAAATGGTTGAAAGCTGTTTTGGTAGGTGTCCTCAGCCAGCAGCCTGACCATTAATTACAGCGCCCAGGTTGGCGAATCACCATTTGTTCCAATCTCGTTATTATCCACTACTTGAGCCAACTGCGACGCTGTCGATGACATTAGCAGAAAAATCATTTCATATCGACTCAGAGATGACTGATTAGTGTGTGGCGCAGTTTCATGGGGGGTACAAAAGAGTTCTTAAAAGTGATCCCTTGAGGATGGAGCGGCGACGCGGCAGGGTTACGATCATGGATTACATGGCGTTTGGTTTTAAATCGGGTCTAGCCATTGGCGCATTGGTCGCGATCGCTGGCTTTGCGGTTTATTGGCTGAGAGCCCGATTAGGTTTCGGCGCTGGCGGCTCATCATCCGGCTGTGACCCCGTGTTGCGTGCGACTGGCGCCGCTTGTTGGGTGCAATTGTTGAGCTGTGTGACCGCGGCCAGTGCAACTGGAGGCTGGTCGGTAAAGGAATGGCAAAAAGTGGCTCCCCATGTGATTCCTGAGCGCTCTACCTGTCCTGCCGCCCTGCGACCACGAATGGTGCAAGTATTAGAAACGGCCATGGCGGCCACCAATGATGCCTTCGCCGCGGCCTATATTCGGCAAATTTTAGACGCTTTGCGTCGCTAATTATTTGTTGCGTTATTGGTTAAACCGGTGACGGGGCTTGCTGTACTCGCACATCGCCTAATCGTGCTCCGCCCATGCTACCAGCCGTTACTCTAAATCGCCGCATCGCCCATCGTATGTTACAAGGGCATGTGTGGGTCTATTCCAGCGAAATTGAGCGCGTGCATGGCGCACCCGTTTCTGGTGACGTGGTGGTGGTGCAAGACCACGGTGGGCGGCCGCTGGCCTGGGGTTTTTACAACCCGACTTCAAAAATTGCCGTGCGTATCCTGACGCGCCGCGAATGCCCCATCGACCGTAATTTTTTACGCGAACGAATTAAAAATGCCTTAGCACATCGCGAGACGATTTTACCTGGGCGTCAAGCGCGACGCTTAATCAATAGCGAGGGCGATTTATTGCCTGGCCTTATTGTTGATCAATATGCCGATGTGTTGGTGGTGCAATGTACTACGGCGGGCATTGATAAGCGCCTGTCAGTCATCGTTGAGATTTTATGCGAACTGGTGCAACCACGCGCCATCATTGAACGCAATGATATTCCGATTCGTGTTCACGAAGGATTAGAACAACGTACCGGCGTGTTGTTTGGCGTGCATGAAGGACCGATCCGTGTGCGCGTGGGTGATGTAGAATTCCCCTGTGATCCGCTGAATCCGCATAAAACAGGTTTGTATTTAGATCAACAAATGACGTGGCAGGCCGTCGCTAATTTCGTGCGTCCCGGTGCGCGTGTGCTTGATGTGTTTTGTCACATGGGTGGTTTTGCGCTACACGCCTTACGCGCTGGCGCAGGACAAGCGACAGCCATTGATAGTGCACAAGAAAGTATCAACGGCGCGAAGCTGGCGGCGACTTGGGCGGGTGTTGGTGATCGTCTCACCACGCGTTGTGAAAATGCGTTTGATGTCCTCAAAGAATTAGATGCCGCTGGTAAACGTTTCGATGTGATTGTTCTTGATCCACCTTCTTTTTCGCGTTCTAAGGCCACGGTTGAAGGTGCGCTGCGCGGTTACAAAGAAATTCACCTGCGTGCTTTGCGCATGTTGGACCCAGGTGGTGTGTTGGCGACCTTTAGTTGTTCGCATCACATCAACGCTCAGGCCTACATGGAAATGATTGTCGATGCGGCCAATGACGCCCATCGCCAGTTACGTCGTGAGGCCATTTATGGCGCTAGTCCTGATCATCCGGTACTGCCAGCCGTACCGGAAAGCGAATACCTGAAGGGGTTCGCATTGCGTGTTTTAGCCGGTTGAGCAGATGAGCGGCTGAGATGGCCTAAAAAACTGTTGGGCCAAGCGATAAAAAAAAATGCACAACCAGAGCTCCTGGGACGTCGGTGCTTGCCTTATGGCTGCTCCCGTCAAGGCCTGACCAGATTCGGCGGCACTCAACTCCCAAGTTCCGGTTGTGCGGGGCGGATCATGTGAAGCACGACAGGGGAGTCAAACCCCCGAATGGCGACTGACCACAGGCGAGTCGCTGGGTGCCAATGCTGGGTCATCCATGCCGGACAAAGGAAGGCATTAACAGGAGGAACGGAGGAAGAAGGGATAAGGAAAAATCTCCAGGGTATTTATCCCTCCTCTGTAGGGTCTTCCCCTCCGTTACTCCGTTTCTCCCGTTCATCTTCACTTGATTGAGGCCGGGAAGACCTGGAATTGATGAGTGCCGCCGTGCCTTTCTGACCTAGGAATCAGCCGGACGCGTTTTCTCAGGCTCCCGCGCCAATGACACACATTCCCTTAGGGCGCGGTGGCTTGGATGGTCGATGAGGGGGGCTTTTCTACGCTGCCCGCGATGCAGCGTGCCGTTGTTCTTGTCCTGTGTGCCGTGATCGCCTTGTTCGTGGCTGGTTGTTGCCGTGAAGCTCAGGCCACTGCCGATGACGTGCGCCGTTTTGGAAAACAGGCAAACCGAGAAACGCAATTGTTGGCCATCGATATTCACCGTTTCGCCAAATCAAACGCCCTGTTGGTGGCGGATGCACAATTAGATGCGCAAAACTTCCTGGAATGGCGCCGTCGTGAATGGTGGAATTTGCGTGAAGAATTAGCTTATCATTATCTCTATGATTGGGAACAAATTGCGAAAATGACCAAGGACATGGGCCGTTATTACGGCTACAATGTGCAAAATTTCCCCGTGTTAAAAGATGATGTGTTACGCTTCTTCCAACGTGCAGACTTAGAATGGCGCGTTTTGGTGCAAGATATTATTATTTTCCAAGAATTTCGCGTGCGCGAAGTCATGCCGCTGCGGGCTGACATTAAAGCCTTCTTTGATAAAGTTGGCTGGGAATATGCCAACGCACAAATTGATATTTATCAATTCATGGAATGGCGCGAACGCGAATATAAAAAATTAATCCTCGATGGTCGTGCCTTTTTCGCCGTCAACATCGAAGACTGGGACAAATTACTGTGGGATGTTGAACGTTTCCGCCTGCACGCCTCCGTTGAAGCGAATCGCTTAGTCGCCGATTTCAGAGAATTTTACGCCTACGAAAAAGCCGCAGTTCCGCGTTTAATTGATGACGTCTGGCGGTTCACTCAATATCAAGATCGCGAAGCAGCGAAATTGCGCGCCGATTTTGCTCGCTTTCATGAAAAAGGTTATTGGGAATTACACAATCTCACCAACGACATTCGTCGCTACACCCAAGTGCAAACCGAACAAATTCCGCTGTTAATGGCAGAAGTCGACCGCTTCTTTAATTATTATGAACGTGAATTTAAACCCCTCGACGAAGACATTAAACGCTACTGGCGACTCAATATCGCAGCCGGAGATCTGTTAATCGATGACCTCAAAGGGTTCTACCTGCATTCCATCGAAGAATA
>SYDV01000111.1 GCA_005801395.1 Planctomycetia bacterium
AGCGCACGACACGCGGCCAATTATTTGTTTTCGGCGTGAAGGATTAAGTGAAATAATTTCTTGCGTTGTCATCACCGGCTGGCCATCAATCACGAGTGGAAGTCGTTCGCCGCCCAGGTGAGTTAACGCTTTTTCCAGGGCGTGATCTCTTTCACTTCGAGCATTAACTTGTGATAGATCAGTCAGCGGTTCGTTGATGAAACGTTCTTTGACGTGACGTGGTGAAATCACCTGAGATTTATTCATGGGATTCATAAGGAGGTCCTCTTCAGGAGCGTGTTCAAGGAAACCAGCGCGAACGAATGATTGATTCGAGGTGTTTTCAAGCAGTCGGCGCACTAAATAGGCCATGCCAGGGAGCAGATTTCCAAAAGGCATATAAATACGTACTCGTTGCCCAAGTTCAGTGAGTGCGGCTTTGAGGGGATCGGCCATACCGTAGAGCATTTGAAATTCAAAACTGCGCGGTGGTAATTTCAGCGCTTCGGCATGGGCCAGTGCGTGAGCGATTGAACGAACATTGTGACTGGCAAACGCTGGACGCAAAACGGTGCTATGCGCAAGTAGAAAACGGGTTTGGGTTTCGTAATTGGCGTCGGTGGCATGTTTGTTTAAAAATACGGGAATCGGCCAATTATTTTGTCCGGCGATCACACATTCGTATTCGTGGTAGGCGCCTTTGACTAAACGTACCCACACGGGGGTTCCGCGACGTTTGGCCCACTGCGCTAATTGTTGTAAATCATTACCGCATGAAGGCAGATAAGCTTGAATAGCAATGCCGACGTGCGGCCAAGTGCGAAATTCCGCTTCTTCAAGAACGTCACAAAAGATGCGTAACGTCAGGTCTTTGTAGGAAAATTGTTCCATATCGATATTGACGAAGGCACCACTTTTTTTCGCAAGTCGCAGCAACGGTCGCAAGCGTACACAGACGGAATGAGTCGTGCCAATGACGTCACTGGGATCGAAACAGTTGGTAAGCGCGGACAATTTCACGGAAAAATTAACCATCGGCAGGTTGTCTTCAGCGAGATTTTTTGGTCCTGCGGCAGTGATGTTTTTAATTAATTGTAAATAGGTGTCGAGATAGTGGTCAGATTCTTGATCGGACAGCACCGCTTCGCCAAGTACATCGATGGTGAAATCCAAACCTTGTTGGCGCAGACGTTGAACGGCCGCGATAGCCTCGTGAGTTGTTGAGGCAGCAATAAATTTATGTGCAAGTTGCCGTGCACCGAAACGCGCTACGTGCGCGACGATATTTGCTAATGGCCCACTTTGTTGCAAAATTATTTTCCGCGTACCGAAAGGCAGACGCTTGCTTACCGGTTCAAGATATTCCTGTAGATGGCGATTAATTTGCGCATTCGTTCGCAGGCCCGGCAAGGCGTCGACAAAACGAAAGAGTTGTACTTTTAATGCTTCGTCACGCATGGTCCAACCCATCGCGAGATCGTCGAGCCATGCTTGCGTAAATGGCAGCGGTTTTCGTTGACGAACACCAGCGAATAAGGCATGGCCGATGTCGCGAATACGTGCTTCAATCGCAAGATTGGTAGGGATTCCTGCAGGAGTCGATCCAGTCAAAGATGTGCTATGCATGGAATTACCCTCAAATCGGTAGCGGACCTGTCGACGATATTGATTGGAGAATCCTTTTGTGGTTCTTGCCCTCTTTGGTCGTCAGGACGAATGAATTAGTTGATCATCTTCAACGAAGTCGGCTTGGTAGGAGTGTACACCAAAAGAGCGAGTAATGTTTGTTTCTGCTCTCGACACTTACCGGTATTATGTAAAGAAAACGAGTGATAGAATGCCGGATCACGAGAATATTATGGTATGTATTGCTCTGACAGGCAGACCGAATTTCCGCAAATCTGGTTGGTGGTGATCGTTTTGACGGTGACCTCGACGTGTTGTTTGTTGTCAAGGATCGCGCAGGGCGCGGGGGTTCTTTAAATGATTTGTGCGTGGAAAGGATAAAGGCGTGATAACGATTGATGGATTTACCTAAGCATTCTATTCATCGAGGCGAAAAATTTGATCTGGAATTGGTATTTGTTTCAAGACAGTGAAGTCTTATTAAATAGAAAAAGCCTGCGTCGATTTCGACGCAGGCTTTTTCTGGTTGTGCTTTGCGCACGAACGGCAATTACTTACTCCAAGGCATTCCGGCTTTAATCCAATCAGCAACAATTTTCACCTGTTCAGGCGAAAGTTTCTTTTCCACCTTAGGTGGCATGTGCATATCTTCGTCCGAATGAGTACGGTCGATCATTTTGATGAGGTCAGATTTTTCTGGGCTGCCTTCAACGACACTGCTCTTGCCGCTTTCTCCGCCTTTAAGCAAGGCTTCGCGTGAATCGATGCGGAATTTACCTTTTTGCTTCTTTTCGCCATGGCATTCAACGCACGACTTTTCGAGAATTGGCCAAACTTTTTCTTTGAAATCATCTGCGGCGTTGATGAGGGGAGAGGCGATTAAGCCCATCAATAAGGCGGTCGCGGTGATACGAAGGGCTTTAACCATAGGATCCTCAAAAGGGGTATGACCAAGAAGGTCGTGTGAGCTGTTGTATGTCTCACTTTCTCGCGGTATCGCAAGTACTTGTCTTGTCAGTTGGCCTTTACTGTTTCGCACAAATGCTCGCGTATCGCGAGCCACCAAGCATAGGACCAAGCAGGTTGCGATCATGCGATCTTGTTCAGACCTGGCTGGGCTACACGACATCAACGTATGGCGCCTTCATCGTTCGATAGCGCCAAATGGATTGTTTCAATATCTCCATCAACCACTAGCACAAAACCATTGCCGGTGGTTGTGGCCCACAGGCTACCCGCATCAATTTTATCGTTGGTATCGATGGTGTCGGCTAAGTGACTGCCTTTCACTTCCACCACCAGTAAAGCGCCCGTGGTCAGTTCGGCGATCAAATCAGGATAGAACCATCGTCGACCATTACATGGGCGGCGAGGAATGGCAAATCCATGCGGGCCAACCGGATTACGTACCCAGCGGCGGATGGCGGGATGGTTGTCTAACACCTGAGCGGCGCGTTGTTCCTCCTGCGAATCAAAAGCCGCAATGTTGGCATAGGCGTGGCGGCGAAAACCGGTCGCCAGTTCACTGTCGGTGGTGTAGCTGGTGAAGTGAAAATGATCGGCTGGTAGTGAGGGCCGAACGTTATTGACGGTCATTAATTTGTCTGTGGCAGCGCGCTCGGCTTGTTCACGTAAATGATTAAGACGTTCGCGTAAAACTTGTGCCAAGCGCCAACGATCTTGGTCGATGATTTCGAGAGTTAGGCTGCGGTGTTCGATGAGATGCGTAACGGCGGCCTTCACCCAGGCATGAATATCATCTGGGCGAATATCATCTGCCCACAGTCGTCGCTCTAACCAACTCATTAATGCGGTCACCGTTCCACAGGGGAGAGGATCAGGAGTTGTTTCTTGGGGCGAAGTATACCAATCACCTTCGTCATTGACATCGAGTTCAGTAACGACTGAAGCAGCATCACCAGGAATATAATCACCAAGTGCTAATGGTGCGGTGTCGAGTGGTAAATCCCATTCGTAAGCCAGCCGATGGGTATCGCTGAATA
>SYDV01000112.1 GCA_005801395.1 Planctomycetia bacterium
ACTTTTTCCTGCATGCCCAGAGGGGCGACATTTATCTGACAACCAATGATGCCTGTGATGCCGGCATCTTTTGCCTGCGAATAAAATTCAAATGCGCCAAATAAATTTCCACGGTCGGTTATGGCGACCGAATCCATCCCTAATTCCTTCACGCGCTTAATTAAGCGCGCGGCAGTCACCGTCGATTCCAGCAACGTGAAATGACTATGGACGTGAAGGTGGGTAAAATCAGTCATGGGTGGGAGTTGGGTCGAGCGGCAGGTTAAGCCATGATCGCCAATACAGAAGCCGCAACTCTCAGGCTCCAACGAACACCGTAGTCCCTTGGTCTGCTAAGTTTTCACTCGTCGCTCATTAGGTTTCCGCACCGTTACGGGGCACGTCGGCCTTCTTATGGGAAGCGTCTAAAAGCATGGGCCAGCTGCCCATGCTATGCCCGTGGCAGTTTTAGAACTTCACTAATAAATTAGCACCCATTAGGTAGATAAAGTCGTCACTCGCAGTGGGATTCGCCGGAGAGACGGTTTTGTAAGCGCCATCTGGTTTAAATATGCCGCCTAACAAGGTGATGGTAGAATCTTTAGTGAAGTCCCATGCGATATTCAAATCGAGTTCTTGGCCGAATTTACGCGAGCCAGTGCCGCCGATGGGCGCTTTATCGGTTTTATAATAAGCATAAACAGATTTAACGCGGATGCGTTTCTTCGCATCTAATGCGACTTCGAGTTTACCTTTAAGGCCGATTAAATTGCCCTGCATTAAGCGGCTAAGTTCGCCGTATTTTTCGCTTTCAACGATTGAGGTATCGCTGACCGCTTCCCAATTATTAATAAAGGCACGATTTTTTCCGTCAGAGGCATTATCATCGCCAGTGATGTGATCGTATTGCGCCCCTAAGACAAATTGGTCTAAGTGCCAATCCACTCCGCCGCTAAAGGCGTAGCCTTCAAATTTGGTCGAATCATTTTGGTCGCCAGCTTGCATGGCGAATTCACCAAATAATTCAAAGTCGGTAAAGTCGGCGTCTGCGCCCACGTAGTAGGTTTGCAATGAGTCACCCTTGGAACCATCGCGCAATAAAACGCGGCGTTCGAGATTGGCCGAGCCAGTAAAGAATAACCGATCATCACCTGATTTCGCCGGCTCCCAGTCAACCGTGATGCCATATAATTGGCTGTCATCTGGCATACGGAAAAGATACGGCGTGAAATTGATGGTATCCAGGTTGTACGCCGCGCGCAGACCATCCCAGCTGGTGACGGTCTGATAATTGGCACGGCTGTCATATAAAAAAGCACCATGGTCCCGGCGCATATTCCAGGCCACGGGTTGGCGACCGGCATCAATCGCTAATTCGCGGTAACCAAGGAAATCTTTGAGTTTAACAAAAGCGTCATCAATGACCGCGTTGCCACTTTGTCCATTCGATGGAGCGTTGGTGGTCGAGGAAGGATTATTATAGATTTGTCCATTTTCAGTCGCCCGACCGTTGCCCATTACTCCCTGACCAGCGACCGTAACTTGTACTTCGACGCGGCTGTCGATGGCGATGCGCGTGCCCAATTCGGCGCGGTACCAACCTTCTGAACGATGGTCGCTGAGATCAGAATTACCGTCCGTGTAATTACCTTGTTGTAAGGCATCTAAATCAATTAAGCCTTGAATATAAACTTGGCGGCCACCGCCTTGTAATTTTCCTGGTGTGATTTCGGTCGCACCGCCACCAGCACCAAGAATGGCTGGTCCTGGGGCATCAACCGCAGTGGCGGCAGCGCTGGTCAACAACACCATTCCAGGAACGAGTAACAATGGACGTGAAATCATTAGGATTGCCTCGAACGGTTCGCACTGAACAAACGGCGGCAAGCTTCAGCTAGTGCCAGTCGGACAGTGGGGCGGAACGCTAACCGTACCACCGCAGGGTGCAATGCGTCGACCGATGTGGGCAACATCGGGAATCTGGTGGGAAGTACGTACAACCTGGTTGTTCAATCGCGGTTCTGGGTGTGGTTTACCTGGGACAGTGAGTGTACTCGTGTTGATGGCACCCCCGTAGCTCACCAACCTATCGGTTTGCAAGCGAGTATGTTGTTGGCAAGGTGCCCACGTTCCCGTCGTCACCGGTTTATAGCCAAGGACCGTCATTCATGCGTGCAATCCTTATTGTTATCGCGTTAGCTATTTTGGCCTTTTATGGCTGGAAGTGGATGAACCCACCCGCACCAGTTGAGATCATCCCTCCACCAAGCGACCAACCCGTTGCACCCGTGGGATTCGGATCACCAACCGCTGGGCAACCGCTCGCCAATGATTTGAAGATGAGCTATGACCAAGCAGAAGCCATATGGGCGGAATTATCAAATGGCGGCGGTAATCCCGCAGCAACACCAAAAGCACCCTTGCTGAATAAATTATACAGTTCGGTATTGAAGGGCATTTATAATAAAGATGAGCACAAAGGCCTAGAAATTAAAATGGTCAACGAGCGGTTAACACCGCTGGGTAATGAATTATTTTTTGGCAAGACGCGTTTCGTTGATGATGAAACAGGTACCATGGCGTTACATGAAGTCGCATCGGGCGAGAATCCGGATGGGATTGCGAAAAAATACGGCATGCCACATGAATTAATTAATCGTATGCGTGGTCGTGATTCCAACGAATCTCGTCTGAATTTGGGTGATCGTTTGAAAGTAGTTAATGTACGTGAAAAAGGCGGCAATTTCTTACATATTGATAAAGGCGATTTTTATCTCGACTGTTATATCGCCGGTTTATTTGCCCGTCGCTATGTCATCTCACACGGCGCAGTCGAAACCCCAACACCAATTGGAACCACGCGATTAACTGATCGCGTGCTCAATCCGGCTTGGACGGATCCTAAAACACATGAAGTTTACCAGCCAGA
>SYDV01000113.1 GCA_005801395.1 Planctomycetia bacterium
AACCCCATGGAAATGCCGGCGGACCGTTTACCACCGCTTTTTTTAATTCATCGCGATAGTGACAACGAAGTTCCTGCACGTTTAGCCCAGCGTTTGCATGCTCGAGCGATTGAGGCAAACGAAGACAGTCACCTCATCGTTTTAACTGGAATCGGTCATAGTTTCATCGAACAACCGTATGAGCGCAGTGGGAAAAATGCACTTGAACGACTGATGCCTTTTTTACTCGCGCATATTAACGAACCGGACTCAGCCGAGTTATTTCTCGGACATTGTGCCACACCAGAATAATCACTTTTGCCTGTTCGATTTCGACTCTCGACTAGCGATGTTGAAAGCTCTTTCGATACACCGAGCCGGTTAGGTAAAAACTCCAGTTTTTCTCAAAGAATATTCGACCAAGATCTTCCATCTGACGCAGCGGTCGCTGTTCAATACTGAAATCATCTCCCAGCCAACGTAAAACTAATTTGTATTCGCGATCAGCAGTACGCTCTTGGCGAAAGCGATAATTTTCAAGCACCCCACGTTGACTGTCTGGCACTTGAGTACCGTCCTTGGACAAATATGCGCGTGCGCCGCGACTGCCTCCTCCTTGTTTAATATAATAATTAAGTGCGGCTAATACCGCTTCACTGGCCAAAACTAAATGCCGCCAACGAAACACCTCAATGACTTGCGTTGGTCGTGAGCAACCAAACCCGCGCTGTAATACGTCTCGTCGCAAGGCTTGTGCCTCAGCAAAAGCCCGTGGCACTTCGTCTATTTCACAGAGAAATCCGGCGTAGTCAGACATACGCGCTTGAATGGCGTCGCGCGTCTCAGCAATATCAAGTCCTTCTGGATTCGCTAAAGCCTGCGTTGCGATTGCCATGGTTTGCGCAATTTCGGCTACGCTATTTGCTGTCATCGAATGAGTCGGCGGTGTTGTTTTTCGACTGGCAATTTGCTCCGCCACGCGAACCCCACTTACTTGCCCAGCATTCAACGCAGCTCCTCCTGGACGCGTGACGCCATGAGTTCCGGCGACTTCCCCTACGGCAAAACAACCCGCAAGTGATGATTCATTCCAAATATCTACCGCTACACCACCATTCATGTGTTGATTATTTACATTAAATGGCAAGGGGTCCTTGGTGAGATCGTGACCATGCATGCGATAAAGTTCAATCGCTAACGGATTCATGTGGCGTAATCGTTCAATTGGCGTTTCTTGACACGCCTCATTGTTATTTAAATACGCGGCGACATCGGCATCAAGTTCACCCAAGGAAAAAGCTCGGCCGTCTGCCCCTGGTAACGGATTACGATTAAAATCGAGAAATACCGTTCGACCACGCCGAGCCTCTATCGCAATTGCCAAATCAACCAACGAACTACCAAAATTAAGCATACGGGTTGCGTGAAACGGCCATTGATATCCTTTACGAAATACATTCGACACTAATTCCTGTGTGGTGCGATAATAATCAGCAAGAAAATTATATTCTTTACCTGCGGCATCGCGCGAAAAAATATACGGCATAACCTGGACATAAGTACCCGATAAATTCCAGGGAAATTCACTGCGGCGCGTACCAATACCAAATTGACTTTCCGTAAGGTTTGTCAGTTCGATACCCGCTTCAATCGCCAACCCTAATCCCCCGTAACAATGCGCTGGATAAACAGAATCGCGATAAAGTTCACCGGGACCACCATTGGCCAAAACGACGTTCGCACAGTGAATAACGATAAAACCAAAATTATGCTCTCGATGTTCTAAATCGATTGCTAGGGCACCGACCACTTGGCGCTTACCCGCAATCTCTTCGATTAACAAGCGAACAACTTCGCATTTACGCAGCACAGGAATATGTAAACGCATGGCTTCACGTGCCAGAACTTGCACCATCAACCGTGAAGTCCGTGGTCCGCAGCTCGTTGCTCGACCGACATCATCGTGATCAGTTTGATATCGCAGAACGGCACCAAATCGATCAACTGGTAATGGTAGTCCTAAATATTGTAAACCAGCTAAGGTATGCAGTGAACCAACCGCTTCAATATAAGCGCTATCTAAATCCATACATCCGCCCGCGCCTAATGCGTGTGCTAATGTTTTAAAATCATCGCCATGGTTACTCGTTCCTGCGGTATGCAGCGTCTGCTTATCGCTACCGGAACATGCGCTGGTGCCACCGTATAATGCCATGCTGGTTATTAACACCGATTGATCGCGGCGATGAAGTTCAACTGCTGCGCGCAATCCCGCCGCTCCGCTACCAATGACTAAAGTTCCGCATTGATACAGAGGCAATGTCATGTCACCGATTTGACATGACTCCTTCGCTACCTCAGCCGAAGTCACCTTGGGCATCGGAACATCGGTGAGCTCATCTAAGATGTTTTGTGGAACGTCGATGCTCACATGGGGCTCCTTGCGTACGTACGGCTGCTCAAGACAGTGCGGCGCAACGACGAATCAATGATTACTATGGAATCTCTGGTGCACCACGCGCTCAACAATTTGCCAGGTCCGCTCATTGGCAAGGATTTACCCTATGCCTGAGTATTGGGTTCACAATTTAAGTCCATTTCTCATCGAGTTCTGGCCTGGAGTCGGCATTCGCTGGTACGGCTTGGCCTACCTCGCTGGGCTGTTAATTGGCTATTGGCTAGCACTACGTTGGATCGCGCGCGGTAGCGTCCCATTATCACGAAATGAACTACAAGATTTCGTCCTCTATTGTGGCCTAGGCATGATCATCGGTGGCCGTGTCGGCTATTGCTTTCTCTATAATTTTACCGGCACCCTACAAAATCCGCTTTATATTTTTCAAGTCTGGGATGGCGGCATGGCGAGTCATGGAGGTATGATCGGCATGGGCCTTGGCTGTTGGTTATATGCACGAAAACAGGGTCGTAGTTTTCTCGTGCTGAATGATTTAGTCGTCGCAACCGGCACCCTTGGTGTGGGCTTTGGCCGACTCGCCAATTTTATTAATGGGGAATTATGGGGGCGCACGACCACCGTACCGTGGGCAGTTATTTTTCCACATTCTGTCGCTGAGCCTAGCCATATTCCGAAACAACAAGTCGCCGAAATATTGACGTGGCAAATATCCCATGCACTTCCACGTCACCCAAGTCAATTATATGCCATGATGTTGGAAGGTTTTTTAATCTTCGCCATTTTACTACCCATTCATGCTCGTCATCGTCGCCCAGGACTTACCTGTGCTTATTTTCTACTCCTGTATGGATGCGGTCGTTTTATCGGAGAATTTTTCCGTGAGCCTGACATTGGCCAACCAGTGTTCTTTGGCTGGTTGACAAAAGGACAGGCCTATACCTTGCCCATGTTTGCACTTGGTATCGCTCTACTCATTTACGTTTTTCGGCGCCCAACACAGCCAGACTTATACCGTGCTCCACCCATAGCACTGGCAACGAATGCTTCTTCCACATCTTCGGCAACAGCGACAAAAAACTCTTAATGTTTTATTAAGCGAGATTCATTCGACTTAGCCGCTATTTAGGCTTTATAGGTTCGCTTAAGCCAATTATAGAGCGCATCACCTGGGCAAATACTACGATTCAAATCCCGATGACCGTAAACTCGATTTTTCGCCACGCGATATTTGTCCCGCGAATCATCAAGAAACGCCTGTAATGCGGACATCTGCCGCGCACTTGGCATTTTCTTATTAAAATCGCCAATCATCGAAATACCGACATTATTTTCATTTTCTGATAACACATGCGCACCCTGCAACGTCGTTGGACGACCTTCATAAACCCGACCATCTTTGCCGATCAAATAATGATAACCAATAGCGCACCATTGCTTACCATTACGATGATAATTTTCGATTCGCTTAATAACTTCGAGATCTGGCAAACCGACTAAACCTCCATGCTCGCTGGTATGGTGTAAGGTCAGGCGCGTAACCTTACCCATCGCACGTGCATTGGTCTTCGGTGCGACTTTGGTCCACTGAGAGCGCTTGACCAATACGTAACCATTGCCTGGCGCATTGGGCAAATTAACCGCTCTGTCATTAGGGTCGATGGGCGCATCTGGAACGTCATCTTCGTCAGGAGCCGTCACCGCCGCTAAAGGGTCGGCACCGACATTGGTAATTCCAGGAAGCCATAGACGTTCATGTGGAATAAGTATCGTCGACTTCAAATTGTTAGCAGCCATTATTTCATTAACCGAAACACCCGATTTACGCGAAATCGCATTTAACGTATCGCCATCAACAATTTCATACCACAACCCACCTGTTAACACTTTATTAGGCGCTTGCGGAGCTGGCGTTACTGACGGTGATTTATTCGTATTGACCGGAGCCACCGAACTATGTTGTCCGATCCGCCGACAGCCTGAGGCCAATAACACACTCGCTGATCCTGCAATTATGATACCACGGCGTGTCCAT